>NZ_SOGD01000039.1:0-65849 GCF_004402345.1 Cryobacterium sp. TMT2-15-1
CCTCGCCGTGATCCCGAAAGGATCCCAGGACATGGTCGCCTCGATCATCCGCACCATCTTCGCCCAACCCGACCGCGAACACATCGAGAAACAGTTCCGAGAAGTCACCACCATGCTCGGCCGCTCGCACCCCAAAGTTGCGGCGATGCTCACCGACGCACAACCCGACCTACTCGCGTTCGCTGCTTTTCCGCGGCGACACTGGCGACAGATCTGGTCCACGAATCCGTTGGAACGGGTCAACAAAGAGATCAAACGCCGCACCGACGTCGTCGGCGTCTTCCCCAACGCTGCCGCCCTGCTACGCCTGGCAGGGTCAGTCCTGATCGAGCAACACGATGAATGGGAAGCTGGCGAACGCCGCTACCTCTCCGAAGCCTCCATGCTCGAGCTGGCCACCATGAACAACCCATCGAGGTCCTCGACGAGGCGGTGATACTCCCAGAACTCGCTGCCGCCTAAACTAAACCAACTGACCCGCACGGTGACGAGGAATTACACCACCCAGCGGGACGTGACCCTTCTGGATCGACGAGGAGTGGTTGGACGATGCATTCGTCAAGCTGAACGAATCAATATCTGCGATGAATGACCGGCGACCACCGCTCAGCTTCAGCTGACCCGCACCTCGTGCGTCACGACTGCGCGTTCAGGGATCGCACAAGGAAGCCCATACCCAATCCCCTGCTCTGCGGCTTGCCGTCATCCATCTGCTGCTACTCGCAGTAGCCGGCCTGGGAACCAGGCACCGTTGGCTGGCAAACGCACCGCGGAACATGCCGTTACTGGTCACCGATTCCAGGCTCGCGTTGATGGGGGCCGGGCCACCCGGCTAATACAAGCCTGTTGCGGCTGGCGATGGCTTCGAAAGCGAGGCGCAGCGCTAGCTAGGGCTGTTGCGGTTCGCGGCAGCCGGCCAGTTTCGCTCGTCGGCGAGGATCGCGCGCACCGTGTCGAATCGTCGCGCCCAACTGAATAGATCGGCCAGCTGCATCAGGGTCTCTCCACGTTGGATTCGAATGAGCCGGTCATAGGTGAGGCCCGGCTGTAGCGAGGTCGCACTCTCGCTCAGAACGAACTGCTCGAGGGTCATCCCGCGGACGAGTACCCCTTCACGGACCGCGTTCGCAACTTGGTGCTGTAGCTGCGCGGCGAGAAATCGTGGGTCGTTCTCATCAACGCCCGGTGCGGGGTGAAGCGGCACAGATGACTTGCCGAACTGTTTGCGCACGCCCACTAAGGTCCGCGGTTCGAATTTGAAGCCTCCCGGAACAGCTTGTCTACGCATGCAATCAGGCTATCGAAAAACGCGAATTTGAACGATTTTGACGCTTATTTTGATAGGAAAGACACCAAAATAGCGTGTAATTTACTGTCTGAATGGTGACATTCCCTGTTGTGAAGCTACTTCTCATGAAAACTGAATGCACAGAGTAAGGGTGAATACACCTTCCAACCATTCCTCAGGCCGTCTCGCCCGCACGCGGGGGCCACAGCAAGAGGTGCAGCCCGATCTCGAGTTTTGCGAGCGTCACAATGTCCGGCCAGGACAGGCCATTGAGCACGGCAGCGATAGTGGCCCGGTCAACGCCGGTAACGCGGGCAACCTCTCTAATGCTTCGGTCACCGATGGCTTCCCGCAGGTTGAGCACCAACCGTCGCGCTATCTCGGCGACCGGGTCATCGCTCGGCATCGTCGGCCAGTCGACACACAACTCGTGTGGGGCGACACGAGCTGGGCGCGGACTCATATGCAGAGCCTATCCGCAGCCATCGGCGCGTTCTCGGATTCGCCCCTGTCGGACGCGCATTGAAGCGTTCGTGAAGGACGCCTGTTCCCTCGCCGCTCCCAGGACCACGTACACCGCCTCGTTGCTCCTCACCGTCACCAGCGCGTTTGCGCTGTGGTGCGTGGCTGAGCAGGGCTGGCCGTTGCAGGCCGATGCCATTTTCAGCCGACAGGCCATCGACATGTACTGCAGCCAGGAGAACCCCGACCGTTCAGAGGGCACCCGCCGCAACTACCGTGCGATTCTGATGCGGGTCTCCGAGGTCGTCGCTCCCGAGGAACACCCCGAAACCATGACCCCGTTGTCCAGAAAGCGCATCGCCGCGCCTTATTCAAAGAAGGAAATGGAGGAGTTCTCGCTGTGGGCGGTCGGACAACCCAGTGCGGAGAAGCGACGGCCCGCAATGCTCATGCTTGTGTTCTGCGCGGGAGCTGGCCTCCGCTCCAGCGATGTCAGCACCATCTATCCCGACGACATCCTCGTTGACGAGCTCGGCGTCACAATCACCGTCCGTGGCACCAACCCCCGACTTGTCCCCCTCGAGGGCCAGTGGGAGCCGTGGATGGTCGCGATACTGGCGCAGGTCCCCCGGGACATTCCCATCTGGGGCAAGCCGAACCGCACCCTCGATGGCAAACTCCTCTCCAGCTTCACTCAATACACAGTGGGCCAGAGGCCGCGGGGTGACCGACTACGGGCAACCTGGATTGTCGCCCATCTCCGCACCGGCACCCGAATCAAGGAGTTGATGCGGGCCCTGGGCGTCGACAAGTTCGAAAATCTGCCCCGCTACCTGGAGTACGTCGATTTACTCGACGATGACAGCTACCGGGTACAGCTGCGCGGGGAGGTCACCCCGTGAGCACCATTTCCGACGCAGCGCTGCTCGAACAGCGGATGCAAGCAACATTTGGCATGACCCGCCATGAGTACAAGCGAGAGCGCGCCCGCGGCCCCGTATCGCGCGCCTACCTGACCAATGCCATCCGGATCGTCGACAACTCCGGAGTAGTCACGAAACTGCTCGAATGGCGAGCCATGCGACTGAAGTCGAATGCAGGAGTCAAGCCCCCCATTCCGTTCCGGGCAGTTCTGGTCCTTTTTCTTCTTCACGTCCAACTCGGCTACGGCATCAACTACCATCGCATCGCTGAGACCCTTGACGTCCACTTCGGCGCCGAGGAATTCGTCCTCCTAGGCATCGAGGACCGGTCCGGCGACCACGACGACTGATATCAGCGCCTCTGGCGCTCAGCGAACCGCATGATGAACCTCATCGACCCGCATCCGGCCCCTCGGAACAAGCGACTTAAGCCCAAACCCTTCGCCAAACTCCTCGCCAAGCAATCGACGCCGAAAGCCCTGCAGAAGTCCGAACGCAATCTGGCTCGCCTCGACTGGCTCTGTGAACAGCTCCTCCACACGAGCGTACGGATGCTCCTTGCAGATATCTGGGCCCGATACCACGGCAACATCGCCGCAGACGCCACCCTCATCCCAGGCACCGGGCGACCCAACCCAACAGATAAAGGAATGCGGCGAGGGAATGCCGACCCGCACTCGGGACGGTACCGCCGGGGCGGAAAACACGACGGGCAGGGCGCAAAAACCGACAAGGCGGGCTACGAGCTCGAAATCAGCGTCATGGTGTGGGACAAACCAGGCCAGAACACGGTCTTCCCTTCCCTGATCACCGCGGTTGGGTTCCATCGGCCGGGTGAAATCATCGGTTCTGGGGTCCGACTCCTGGACTCTCATCAGCGACGGGGGTTCACGAGCGGCCTCGTGATCGTGGACCGGGCCTACAACGGAGAGAAACCGCGCAACTTCCACATTCCCGTGCGACAGCGAGGCTGCGAACTCGTCATCGACTACAAGAAGCCAGACCTCGGACTACAAAACCAGTGGCGCGACCTCATCCTGGTCGACGGAAACTGGTACGTCACCTGGATGCCCCAGGATCTCATCGATGCCGCCAAGAACTACAACACCCGGGTGAGCGACCCCCCTCAACCCCGAGAAGCCCAAGCGACAGCTCGACAAAATCACCTTCCAGGCCTACCTCGCCAGACGCGATGCCTACCGAATGAAGCCGAAAGGGCGCCCCGACAAAGACGGATTCCAGCGTTTCATGTATCCCACTCCCGGCACCTACATGGCAATCGACCGTGCCAACGGGAAGCGCGTCGCCAGACCCGTCACACCAGCGACCGTCACCATCCCGATGGATGCTGGAGCCCCAGCCGAACGGAATAAGAACCCCGGGTTGGCCGTGAAGCACCTCCAGAAGTTCGCCTTCAAATCCCCAGAGCACCGGAAATACTTCGGCATGCGCAGCCTCGTCGAGTCCGCCAACAAGACCCTGAAGTCAAAGAATTTCGAGGACCTCGCCAACGTCAGCAAACGGTCCAGTCGCGGGTTCGCCTTCAATTACCTCGCGGCAACCCTCGCCGCAGTCTCATCGAACCTGCGGAGGATATTCGACTTCTTCGTGAAGACCGCGGAACGTGACAGCGGCGAGAGTCTCTCCCGAGAACGCCGACGCAAAGAAGCCACCGGAACACCGCTGAATAAACACAGCGCACTTCCCGCCCTGGCACCGCCGCAGTAGCGGGAACCTCCGCCAATTCCGAACGTCACCCCGCGCACCGAACGCTTCAGCCTGCCTACCAGCAGGCTGGTTGGCGTTTAACCCGCAAAACCCCGAGCGGCGAGCATCGAAACCGCTCCTGACTTCGCTCGGACTCGTTAAATGCAGAAGGCCGGCTGAGCTTTTCTGCTCAACCGGCCTGTTCGCTTGGATTTCATGAAAACCATTCCTGGATTTCCTGAAACACCCACTGTGCGCGAGGGGGGACTTGAACCCCCACGTCCTTTCGAACACTGGCACCTGAAGCCAGCGCGTCTGCCAATTCCGCCACTCGCGCGAACTTAGGCAGATTAGCACTTTCCGAGGGCACAACGCCATTCGAGGCAGGCAGGCCACGCGAACACAGGTCTGCGCGGCGTGGCGAACATCCTGAACACGCGCCCGATAGGGGCCCGACATGGCGACCCGGACTGGCTCCCGTAGGATGACAACCCTCACCGGGTATTGCCCGGCGGGTGAGTTAACACTTGGGACAAGTAACATGCTCATAGCCGAAAGGATCGGATCGGGAGACCTGTGGGCATTCTGGATAGTTTTGAAAAGGGTCTCGAACGCGCCGTCAACGGTGCGTTCGCCAAGACCTTCAGGTCGGGGCTGCAGCCGGTGGAAATCACCTCAGCGCTGCGTCGCGAACTCGACACAAAAGCAGCGGTCGTGTCCCGCGATCGCATTCTCGCGCCCAATCGCTTCACGGTGCGAATGAGCCATGCCGACTTCCAGCGCATGTCCGCCCTCGGCCAGACCCTCCTCGACGAGCTCACCGAACTCGTGCAGCTGCACGGCCGCGAGCAGCGTTACCAGTTCGCCGGCGGCGTCTCGATCACCCTGTCCGCGGATCGCGGCCTCAGTGAGGGCATGGTCCAAATCGACTCCAGCACGATCAAGGGCAGCGTCGCCTGGATCCCCGTGGTCGAGGTCAACGGCAAGCGCTACCCCCTGACGCAGTCGCACACCGTCATCGGCCGCGGCAGCGACGCCGACATCACCATCGACGACTCCGGCACCTCCCGCCGGCATGTCGAGATCCTCTGGGACGGCTCCCGTGCCCAGGTGCGCGACCTCGGCTCGACAAACGGCTCCCAGCTCAACGGTTCACCGGTCACGCAGGCCATCCTCGAGCCCGATTCCGTCGTCACCATCGGCCGCACCCGCATCGTCTTCCGGGTCATCGCGCAGGCATCCTCTTCCGAGCCGGTGACCGAGCGTCGCCGCGACGGCGGCCGCGAACGTCACGACATGGATGGATTCTGGGGACCCACCGCATGAGCGTCAGCGAGCTCACCCTGCTTGTGCTGCGCCTCGGCTTCCTGCTGGTGCTCTGGCTCTTCATCTTCGGCATCGTCTATGCCCTGCGCAGCGACCTGTTCGGCCAGCGCGCCCGCAAGATGCAGGCAGATGTCGCTGGCGCAGCCGGCGCGCCCGCCACGTTCCCGAGCGCCACGCCCGTGCCGAGCGCCACCCAGCCTCCCGCCACCGCGGCCTCTGCGCCGACGGAGCAGTTCACGGCTCGGCCGAGCCCGGCGTTCACCGCCGTGGACGACAAGGCCACCAGCCAGAACGCGACCCGCCTCGTGATCACCTCCGGCCCGAAGGCCGGCACCGAGTTCCCGCTCACCGGCGACTCGATCACGATCGGGCGGTCGGGCGACTCGAGCCTCGTCATCCGTGACGACTACACGTCCACCCACCACGCGCGTCTGATGCTCTGGCACGACAAGTGGATGATCCAGGATCTCGATTCGACCAACGGCACCTTCCTGGACGGCAACCGCTTGGCCGTGCCGACTCCGGTCCCCCTGAACACCACCGTCAAGATCGGCGCAACCAGCTTCGAGCTTCGGCGGTAGCTGCATGGCGACAGTCAGTCACAGCGCGGCCACGTCCCACGTTGGAAAGATTCGGTCCAACAACCAGGACTCCGGATATTCCGGGCGCCATCTCTTCCTGGTTGCCGACGGCATGGGCGGGCACGCCGGCGGCGACGTCGCTTCGGCGATCGCCACCAAACGCATCATGGAAGCTGACCGGGACTTCCAGTCCCCGCAAGACGCCGAGTTCGCCCTGCAGGCGGCGCTGATCGCCGCGAATTCACAGCTCGCCGAGACCGTGTTCGAGCACGCCGAACTCACCGGCATGGGCACCACCGTCAGCGCGCTGATCGTGCTGGAAGACGAGGTGGCGATCGCGCACATCGGTGACTCGCGCATCTACCTGCTCCGCGAGGGCGAACTTTCCCAGATCACGATCGACCACACCTTCGTGCAGAGGCTCGTCGACAGCGGCCGCATCACCGAGGCGGAAGCCATGGTGCATCCGCGCCGCTCTGTGCTCATGCGCGTGCTGGGCGACGTCGAATCGGCGCCGGAGATCGACACCTCCATCCTTGCGACCTTCCCCGGTGACCGCTGGCTGATCTGCTCCGACGGGCTCAGCGGCGTGGTCTCTAATTCGGGCATCGCCGCGGCCCTGCTCACCCCTCTTGACGCCCAGGGCGTGGCCGATCGCCTGGTCAAGGAAAGCCTCGACGGCGGAGCCCCTGACAACGTCACCATCGTCGTCGTCGACATCGGCTCACCCGCCGAACGCATCGACATGCCCACCGTGGTCGGGTCGGCATCCGCTCCCCTCGCCTTCGGCGAGGAGCCCACCCGCGGCCGGGCGCTGCGCATGTCGAGCTTGCGCCTACACCCCGTGCGGGAGACGCACTTCGAGCCTGACTCCCAGGACTATCTCTCGGAGCTGATCGAGGAAGACAATCGCCGCGCCCGCCGCCGCAAGATTACCTGGCTGGTCGGCATCATCCTGCTGGTCCTGGCCATCGTCGGCGCCGGCTTCCTCGGCTACCGGTGGACCCAGTCCCGTTACTACGTGGGGGTGGAAGGCAGCACGGTCGCCATCTTCCAGGGCGTGCAGCAGGACCTCGGCCCTCTCTCCCTGTCCTCCGTCTTCGAGGACACCGACCTGGAGTTGTCCGAACTGCGGGTCTACGACCGGCAGCAGGTCGAAAAAACCATCAGCGCAACCTCCCTCGCGGATGCGTTGCTTATCGTCGAACGGCTCCAAGATGCCAGCGTCCAGTAACCGGTCCACGACGACGGATGCGCCCGCGCGCCCGCCCCGCACGGGTCGCGTGCGCCGACTGCACCTGCCCCAGAAGCTGCGCAACCTCGAGTTGGTCCTGCTGCTCATCGCCTGCGGCATCAACGCGGCCACCGTCGTGCTCGTGCAGCTCGGCGCGCTCGGCCGAATCGACACGACACTGGTGCTGCTCGGCGCCGGCCTGTCGGTGCTGGTTCTGGCCATGCACGTGGTGCTGCGCGTCGTGGCCCGGGAGGCCGACCCGTTCATCCTGCCCATCGCCACCCTGCTCAACGGCCTCGGCATCGCCATGATCTATCGCATCGACCTGGCCAACGACGAGTCCGGCTGGGCCAGCGCCTCCGTGCGCCAGACCGTGTGGAGCGCCCTGGCCATCGGCTGCGCGATCGCGGTCATCCTGATCATCCGCAACCACCGGGTGCTGTTCCGCTACACCTACATCGCCGGGTTCGTCGGTGTGGCACTGTTGCTGCTCCCACTCGTGCCCGGCCTCGGCCGCGAGGTCAGCGGGGCGCGCGTCTGGATCGGCGTCGGATCCTTCGCCACCTTCCAGCCGGGCGAGATTGCGAAGATCGCCCTGGCCGTCTTCTTCGCCGGCTACCTCGTGCGCAACCGCGACAGCCTCTCCATGGTGGGCAAGAAATTTCTTGGCATGCGTTTCCCGCGCCTGCGCGACCTCGGCCCGATCCTTGTCGTCTGGGCGCTGTCCATGTCCGTGATCATCTTCCAGCGCGACCTCGGAACCGCCCTGCTCTACTTCGGTCTATTCCTGGTCATGCTCTACCTGGCCACCGGGCGCCTCAGCTGGGTGCTGCTGGGCATGTCCCTCTTCCTCGGCGGTGCCCTCATCGCCAGCCAGACCTTGGACTACGTCAACGGCCGGTTCCAGAACTGGCTCGACGCCCTCAACCCGGATGTCTACGCGGCCGACGGCGGCAGCTACCAGCTGGTGCAGGGGCTCTTCGGTCTCGCCAAAGGCGGGCTCATCGGCACGGGCCTGGGCCAGGGCCGTCCAGAGATCACCCCCGTCCCCCAGAGCGACTACATCATCGCCAGCCTCGGTGAGGAACTCGGCCTGGCCGGCATCTTCGCGATCCTCGCGCTCTACCTGCTCCTCGTCGCGCGCGGCTTCCGCATCGGCTTCGCCGGCAATGACGACTTCGGCAAGCTGCTCGGCGTGGGTCTCTCCTTCGTCATCGCCCTGCAGTGCTTCATCGTGATCGGCGGCGTCACCCGCGTGATTCCCCTCACTGGTCTGACCACACCCTTCCTCGCCGCCGGCGGGTCCTCCCTCGTCGCCAACTGGATCATTGTGGCCCTGCTCCTGCGCCTGTCCGACACTGTGCGCAACCAACCCAGGCTGGTGGTCTGATGAATCGTGAACTCAAACGAGTGAGCATCGTGGTCCTGCTTATGTTCGTGGCCCTGCTCGTCTCCACGACGATCGTGCAGGTCTTCCAGGCAGACAGCCTGTCCGCGGATGCCCGCAACACCCGCACGCTCTACGACAGCTACTCCGTCGAACGCGGTCCGATCCTCGTCGCGGGCGAGCCGATCGCCCAGTCGATGCCCGCCGACGATGAATACAAGTTTCAGCGCACCTACAGCAATGGGCCGCTCTACGCCCCGATCACCGGGTTCATTCCGCTCAACGGTGCGCCCACCGGGCTGGAGCACTCCCTTAACGGCGAACTCAGCGGAACGTCGGACGCCCAGTTCTTCGACAAGATGAACGCCCTGATCACCGGCCAGAACCCCAAGGGGGCTTCTGTGGAGGTCACAATCGACCCGGTCGCGCAGCAGGCCGCCTGGGATGCCCTCGGCGACCTCACCGGCTCCGTCGTCGTCTCCGAGCCGGCGACCGGTCGCATCCTCGCCCTGGTCTCCAAGCCCAGCTACGATCCGAACCTGCTCACCGTGCACGACAACCAGCAGGTCACCGACAATTATCAGTCGCTGCTGAACGACGACGGTAACCCGCTGCTCAGCCGCGCCACCAAGACTCTCAACCCACCCGGCTCGGTGTTCAAGCTCGTCGTGATGACGGCCGCCCTGGAATCGGGTAAGTTCACCCCGGAGAGCACCTTCCCGAACCCGCCCACGTACCAGCTGCCCGGCTCGTCGGCGATCGTCATCAACTCCGGCGGCGGCACCTGCGGCGGAGGGGACACCGTCACCCTCGCCACCGCCCTGCGTCTCTCCTGCAACATTCCGCTGGCCGAACTGGGTCTGCAGCTGGGCAACAAGGCCATTCGCGACACGGCCGAGAAGTTCGGCTTCAACAGCGACTATTCGATCCCCCTCGACGTGTCTCAGAGCGTGTACCCCACGGTTCTCGACGACGCCCAGACCGCACTTTCGGCCTTCGGCCAGACGGATGTCCGTGCGACGGCCCTGCAGATGGCGATGGTTTCAGCGGCGATCGCCAACGGCGGCCAGCTGATGACGCCCAACCTCGTCGACAAGGTGACCGCCCCGGACCTGAGTCCGATTCAGGTCTTCGAACCGGAAGCGATGAAACGGGTGATGAGCGCCGAAACGGCGGCAACACTGAACCAAATGATGGTCAACGGAGTCCAGGATGGCGCCGCCAGCAATGCAAGAATAGATGGGGTCAAGGTGGCAGGAAAAACGGGCACGGCGGAGAACGCCGAGGACGAGCCTTACACCCTGTGGTTCACCGGATTCGCTCCTGCAGAGGATCCGAAATATGCGATCACCGTTCTCGTTGAAAATGGCGGGGGACTTGGCCAGACAGGGTACGGCAATCTGCTTGCCGCACCTATTGCAAAGGAAGTACTAGAGGCGGTGCTGAACAAATGAGACCCACATCAGGGCTCACCTTCGGGGGACGATACGAGCTGCAGTCCCGGATCGCCATTGGCGGGATGGGCGAGGTTTGGAAGTCGATCGACCTCGTAATCGGTCGCACGGTCGCCATCAAGATTCTCAAGGACGAGTACCTCGGTGACCCTGGGTTCCTCGAGCGGTTCCGCGCCGAGGCCCGTCACGCCGCGCTCGTCAACCACGAAGGCATCGCCAACGTGTTCGACTACGGCGAAGAAGACGGCAGCGCCTTCCTCGTGATGGAACTCGTACCCGGGGAAGCACTGTCCACCATCCTCGAGCGCGAGCATGTCCTCCCCGCGGACAAGGTGCTGGACATCGTCTCCCAGACGGCCGCCGCGCTTCACGCCGCGCACGCCGCCGGACTCGTGCACCGCGACATCAAGCCGGGCAACCTGTTGATCACGCCCGAAGGCCGCGTCAAGATCACCGACTTCGGCATTGCCCGCATCGCCGACCAGGTGCCGCTCACCGCGACCGGCCAGGTCATGGGCACCGTGCAGTACCTCTCACCCGAGCAGGCGAGCGGCCGCTCCGCCTCGCCCACCACCGACATCTACTCGCTCGGCATCGTCGCTTACGAAAGCCTCGCCGGGCGCCGGCCGTTCACGGGCGAGTCCCAGGTCGCGATCGCAATGGCGCAGATCAATGAGACCGCCCCCGACCTGCCCGACACGGTGTCGGAGCCGGTGCGCAACCTGGTGATCTCCTGCCTGGCCAAGAACCCCGCGGACCGTCCGGCCTCGGCCGCGCACCTGTCCCGTGCCGCCGCAGCCCTCCGCCGCGGCGACATCGCGGCCGCTGCGGCATCCGTGCCTGCCATCATGAACGGCGTCACGCCCACCTCCGCGACCATGTTGATGCCCGGCGCCGGCGGAATGCAAGCCACGACCGTGCTGCCCACCGGAGCGCCCGCGACGCGTGCCTCCGCGGCGGCGGAACCCGAAGAGAAGAAGCGCAGCCCGTGGACCTGGCCGCTGATCGGCCTGATCGCCCTGCTCGCGCTCGTACTCACCGGCACCCTGATCGCCCTGTTCACTCAGGACAACACGACGCCGGTGGAGACGCCGACCACGTCGGCACCGGCATCGGTGACTCCGTCGCCGAGCAAAACGCCCACCCCTTCGGCGACCCCGGCGCCCACGCCGACCCCAACGAGCAACACCGTCGAGGTCAGTCTGGCCGACTACCAGGGACTGACCAGCACGGAGGCACGCGACAAGCTATCCGGGCTGGGCTTCGTAGCGGATGTCCAAACCGGCAACGCGGCCACCACCCCGGAGCAGATCGCCGACACCGTCTACGACGTGAACCCCACCGGCCCGGTGACGAAGGGTTCCACGATCACGGTCACGGTCTACGCCCCCGCCGTCACCCCCGACGACCCGACCGCGGCTCCCACCGTCGCCCCCGCCTCGGTCGCCGCCGGAGCAGAGGCCACGGTCACCTGGGCTGCACAGTCCTGCCCAAGCGGCCAGACCCTCTCCGGCTATGAGGTCGTGGCCGACGGCGACGCCGTCTCCCCCGGCCCGATCAGCCCGGACGCTACCTCTACGAAGATCACCGCGGGTCCCGACGCCGGCACCTTCACGGTCAAGTTCCGCTTCATCTGCGGCCAGGTCGCATCGGCCTACTCGGAGTCCAGTACACCCGTCACCGTCACCCCGGCGGCGTAGCGGAGGCTCAGGAAGGTACGGCTAAAATACGGTGATCTGTGTGCGCGAGCTGGGAGTAATGCTTTGACTGATGAAGGCCGTCTGCTCGCTGGTCGTTACCGGGTGGGTGCGCTCCTCGGGCGAGGTGGAATGTCCGATGTGCACATCGGCACCGATTCCCGGCTCGGCCGCACGGTCGCGATCAAGCTGCTCAAGTCATCGCTTGCCGCCGACCCGGCATTCCGCACCCGCTTCCGCCAGGAGGCGCAGGCGGCCGCCCGTATGGCTCACCCCACCATCGTGCGCGTCTTCGACGCGGGCGAGGAGTCTGTCTCCGAGATCGGCGGCCACGAATCGCAGATCCCGTTCATTGTGATGGAGTACGTCGACGGTCGACTGCTCAAGGACATCATCCGCGAGGGCCCGGTTCAGTCCGACGAGGCCGTTCGCATCATCGTCGGCGTTCTGACAGCCCTCGAGTACTCTCATCGCGCGGGCGTCGTGCACCGCGATATCAAACCCGGCAACATCATGATCACCAAGACCGGTCAGGTCAAGGTGATGGACTTCGGCATTGCGCGGGCCATCTCCGACTCCTCGACGACCGTGGCGCAGACCACGGCCATCCTCGGCACGGCCTCCTATTTCTCCCCCGAGCAGGCCAAGGGTGAATCGGTGGATGCCCGCACCGACCTCTACTCCACGGGCGTGGTCCTGTTCGAGATGCTCGCCGGCCGCCCGCCATTCCGCGGAGACTCCGCCGTGGCTGTCGCCTACCAGCACGTCAGCGAGACCCCGGTCGAACCGAGCTCGATCAACTCCCGGGTGTCCCCCGCGCTCGACGCCGTCGTGCTGCATTCCCTGGCGAAGGACCGTTTCGCGCGCTACCAGAGTGCCGTGGAGTTCCGCACCGACGTCGAGCTGGCTGGGGCAGGGCAGATTCCGGAGTACCCCACGTCCGATGACTCCAGCGGCGGGCTGTTCGCTGCTGCCCCGCTGGCGGCTTCCGGCTCCGAGCTCGCGCTCAAGCAGCTCACCGAAGACGAATCCATGGTGCGTACGCAGCGCCGCCCACCCGTGATCTGGATCTGGGCCGGTATCCTCAGCGTCGTCGTCATCGTGCTCTCCGTCATGATCTGGGCCTTCAGCCTCACGCCAAGCGTTGATCTGCCCGACAACTCGCGCCGGGTGCCGTCGCTCACCGGATTCAGCTATGAGAACGCCCAGAATTCGCTTCTGGACCAGGACCTGGCCGCAATCCGGGCCGAGGAGGCCAGCGCCACGGTGCCCAAGGACCAGGTGATCCGCACAGACCCTCCGGCAGGCACGATTGCCCAGCCGACCGACCTGATCGAGGTTTATGTCTCCACCGGCGCCCAGCCGGTCGACGTTCCGGATGTCACCAACCTGCCCCTCGCCGACGCTCAGACCGCGGTAACGGACCTCGGCCTCACCGCGGGGTCGGTCACTCGCGAGAACTCTCCGACCATCGCCGCCGGTCTGGTGCTCCGAACCGACCCAGTCGCCGCGACGACGGAAAAAACCGGCGTCACGGTCGATTTCATCGTCTCCAGCGGCCTCGTAGCCCTCCCCGACCTCGAGGGTCAGCTCCTGAGCGCGGCGATCGATATGCTCGCCGCAGCCGACGTGCAGTTGTTCCCCATCCCCACACCCGATGAGACCTGTCCCCAGCAGGATGGCTCGCCGGTGACCCAGCAGTCCCTGGCTCCGGGCGACGTGCCCCAGAAGTCCGAGGTCACGCTGGTCTACTGCACCGGCCCGGCTGCCGACTGAGTCCCGGCCCGGCGGCTGACCGCCTCAGCTGAACTTCAGAAGGGGAGTGAGGCCCTGGGCCGTCGTCCGGGCGCCGGGCAGTCCGGCCAGAGCCAGCCAGTTGGCCACCATCAGGTAGCCGCCCTCGGTCAGCACCGACTCGGGGTGGAACTGCACACCCAGAATAGGGGCGCTCACGTGCCGGAGCCCCATGATCACGCCGCCCGCCGTGCGTGAGGTGACGATCAGGTCGCTCGGCACGGTGCCGTCGACGACGGCGAGCGAGTGATACCGCGTCGCCGTGAACGGCTGCGGCACCCCGGCGTAGAATTCGCTGCCGTCGTGCGTGATCAGGCTGGTCTTGCCGTGCATGAGTTCTTCGGCGTTGGTGACCGTGGCCCCGAAGGCCTCGGCAATCGCCTGGTGCCCCAGGCAGACGCCGAACAGGGGCTGGCCGGAATCGAGGGCGGCGCGCACGATCGGCACGGAGACGCCGGCGTCGGACGGCTTGCCGGGACCGGGTGAGATGAGCACGCCGTCAAATTCCGCGATGCGCGCCGCGGCCTCCTCCGGCGCGAAGGCATCGTTGCGCAGCACGACCGTTTCGGCTCCGAGCTCCATCAGGTAGCCGTTGAGCGTGTAGACGAAACTATCGTAGTTATCGATGACGAGGATGCGGGTCATGGGCTTCCCACCGTGACTTCCTGATTGTTGACAATGGAATCCACCCATGGGAACCCCCAGGTGGCAAGGACGAACAACACGGCTGTGAGCAACACGAACACCAGCACGATCCGGAGCCAGACCGGTCCGGGCAGAACCCGCCAGAGAGCAGCGTACATTCGAGCCTCCTAGCCCTGGGCCTGGGCATTGATAACGGTCGCGACTTCGGCCGGCGGGCCGGCAGATGTCGGTTGCCACGCCTCGAAGACACCGTACGCGATGATGCGCTCGGCCGTGGAGAGCAGGGGATTGCAGCTCGTGAGAGTGATGAACCGATCGACGGGCGCCACATCCGGATTGTGCGGCACCGGCGCGATCACATCGACCGCGGTCGGGGCGACGTACTCGAGGTCGCGGAACCGGTAGGTGTAGTAGCCGTCGGCGGTCTGAACATAGATCGCATCGCCCAGCTGGAGTTCGTTGATCAGGTGCATGCCACCGCCGTTGGCGCTGCGGTGCGCCGCCAGGGCGAAGTTGCCGACCTCACCGGGCATCTGGGTGTCGGGGTAGTGGCCGATCCCCGACCGGGAACTGTTGAGCACATTGTTGCCAATCCCCTCGGCGATGGACCGGTGATAGTTCGCCCCGAATCGCGGCACGTAAAGCACGGCGAAGGATTGGGCGCTGGGGGGAGCCTCACGGACGACCGGGTCGCCGAAGTCGGTCGGCGCCGACTCCCCCGGGGCGCTTGTCTGCGGGGAATCCGCGGCCTGATCGCGACTGGACCGCTCGTCGTCAATCCAGGTCTGGCTGATCTCGGCTGCCGCCTTCGACTGCTGACCGGCCATAATCATGTCATTCCACCAGAGTTGCCAGCCCAGGAATGCGAGCACCAGAATACCGGCCGTGGTGAGCAGCTCGCCGATGATTCCCACGGCACTGAGTCGCGGGCGACTCTTGTGGCGGGGGGCGTGGCGGGTCGCCTCTGCGGGAGGCTGATCTGCTCGCTCGGACATGGACTCAATTCTAATCGGGGAGGTGGGCCCTCTCTGCCGGGCGCCTGCCGGTCAATCCAGCCAAAGACGCTAGAATCGCAGGCATGTCACGCTCGAATCCCCGCAGCAAGCCCGCCCGCACCGAGGTCGCCCGCTCCGGCGAGGCCGGTCCGAACGCCGTGTGGTTCAAGCCGGTGATGTTCGGTTTCATGCTCATCGGGCTGGCCTGGATCATCGTCTTCTACGTGAGCCAGGGAACACTGCCCGTCGCTGGTTTCGGGTCGTGGAACATTCTGGTCGGTTTCGGGATCGCCTTCGTGGGCTTCCTGATGACCACCCGCTGGCGCTGATCCCGACCTTATCCGGCCCGGTGGTCAAGCCTGTCGAGACCCCGTCCTGCACCCCCGCGGCGGGATAATGACAACGGTGTAATTATCCCCATGTGGACAAACCTGTGGATAACTTTCCCGGCAGTCAAAACCGCGGCCGCGCCGCCCGCTGAAACCCGGCGCTGTGACTCACATTGTGCACCTGCTAGGGTGCTGTGTGAAACCAAGCGGGGGCACCGGCCGAGACGCGGTCGAGACGTGTTTTCGCTGTGTGAGAAGAGGCGTAACTCATGAAAGCATCAGCAGAACTCGGCTCCAACCTGCAGTCCGTCCTCGTCGACCTGATCGAGTTGCACGTGCAGGGCAAGCAGGCGCACTGGAGCGTCGTGGGCAAGAACTTCCGGGACCTGCACCTCCAGCTCGACGAGATCATCGACGATGCCCGGCTATTCTCCGACCAGCTGGCCGAGCGGATGCGCGCGCTCGACGCCCTGCCGGACGGCCGAAGCGAGACGGTCACGGCGACCACCCACTTGCCCAAGTTCCCCGCCGGAGAGGTGGACACCTCGGAGACCGTCGGCCTGGTCACCGACCGCCTCGACGCGGCGGTCGACAACATCCGTGCCGTCCACGACGCGGTCGACGAGGAAGACCCGACGAGCGCCGACATCCTGCACGGCTTCATCGAGAAGCTGGAACAGTACGCCTGGATGGTCAGCGCCGAGAACCGCACCCCGCGCAAGGCGCCGGCCAAGGCCCCGACCAGGCCAGCCGGCAAGGCCTGAGTCGGAAGCTGCGGCTCCTGCTTCACGCCCCTGCACACCGACCCTGGTGTGGTCGGTACCAAACCAGGAGGTCGGTTTGACGAGGATCGAAAGTCCGGGCCCGGCCTGGCTGACCGTGCCCGGGGAACGCACGGCGGAGTCCAGCCTGCGCGACGCCGCAACGGCTGCCTTCGCCGTGAACGGAGACGCGGGGCGGGCCCTGGAACTGGCCCGCGCGCTCGGCGGCTCCGTTCCCCGACCAGGTTCAGGGCAGACGCTACGCCTGCTTGAAACCCTGGCGTCCCTGGCCGCCGCGGACCTCACGGCCGCGCGGGTGGCCGAGGCGCATCTGGACGCCCTAGCCATCCTCGACCAGGCCGCCCTGGATCCGGCCGGGCTCGTCGCAGGGGGCAGCCCGGAGCCGAGCTGGGGCGTCTTCGCCGCCGAGGCCGCGGGGTCTCGTGTCGAGGCGAGACCGGTCGGCGGCGCACGGTGGCGTCTCGACGGCACGAAACCCTGGTGCTCGCTCGCCGGCTCGCTCAGCCACGCCCTGGTCACGGCGAATACCGCGGCCACCACCCGGCGGCTGTTCGTGGTCGACCTGGCCGACCCCGGAATCACCGTCCGCACGGACGCCTGGGTGAGCCGAGGGCTCCCCGCCGTGCCGAGCGGCCCGGTCGAGTTCCGGGGCACTATGGCTCGGCCGGTCGGCGACGACGGCTGGTACCTCCGCAGACCGGGCTTCGCCTGGGGTGGGATCGGCGTCGCGGCCTGCTGGTGGGGTGGCGCCGTGGGTCTAGCCAGGCGGGTCTGGGAGTCCGTACTGGAGCGAGAGCCCGATCAGATCGCGCTCGCGTACCTGGGCGCCCTCGACCTCGCGCTGACCGCCGCCGGGACCACCCTGGCTGCCGCCGCGGCGGCGATCGACGCCGGGGACGCCGTCGGTGACCAGGGTGCACTCCTGGCAGCTCGGGTGCGCGGCCAGGTCGCGCGTACAGTCGACGAGGTGATCGCCCGCACGGGCCACGCGCTCGGCCCCGCGCCGCTCGCCTTCGACGCTCGGCACGCTGGGCGCATCGCCGATCTGCAGCTCTACGTTCGCCAGCACCACGCCGAACGGGACGACGCGGCGCTCGGCCGCCGACTACGGGACGCCGGGGTATCCCCGTGGTGAGCTTCAGTCACACGGATGCCGGCACGGCCGAAACCGTGTGGACGGCGGTACATGGTGATGCGGCCGGCGTGCAGGCACTGCGCATCGACGAATTGCGTCGACTCGTCGTGGTCGCGTCGCATCCCGACGACGAAACGCTCGGTGCCGGCGGGCTGATCGCCCGGGCCGGGCGGGCCGGAGTTCCGGTGACGGTTGTGGTGCTCACCAATGGTGAGGCCTCCCATCCCCGGTCGCGTACGCACGACCCCGGGCGGCTTGCGGCATTGCGCCGGGTTGAGGTGACGGCTGCCGTCACCGCCCTGGCGCCCACGGCCCTGGTGCGCCTGGTCAAGCTCCCCGATGGATCCCTCGCCGAGCGCCCGGAGGAGGTGTCCCGGGCGATTTCCGCCGAGCTCGGGGCTGGCGGGCCGGGAACCTGGTTGGTCGCCCCCTGGAGCCTGGACGGCCATCCTGACCATGCGGCGGCGGCCGAGGCCGCCCTCCGCGCGGCCCGCAGCCGAGGTGTCAGCCTCTTCGAATATCCGATTTGGGCCTGGCACTGGTCCACCCCGGGGGACCCGATCTGGTCGGATGGCGTGCTGCGGACCCTCGACCTGGCGCCCGAAGACCGTCGACGCAAATCTAGGGCAATGGCCTTGCACACCAGTCAGGTGCAGCCGCTGTCCGAGCTGCCCGGCGACGAAGCGATCATCCAGGCGGAATTCGGTGCGCACTTCGAACGCGCCTATGAGATTTTCGTCGAGATCGAAACTGAGAAAGAGTCGGGGAATAGAGCGAGTCTGGCCGGGAACTTCTTTGAGGAGTTCTACGCCGGGAACCGTGACCCGTGGGGTTTCGAAACTCGCTGGTACGAGGAGCGCAAGCGGTCACTGACCCTGTCGGCGCTGCCTCGGAAACGCTTCCGAGCGGCGCTGGAACTGGGCTGCTCGATCGGCATGCTGACGGCTGGTCTTGCCGACCGGTGCGACACTGTCGCCGCGGTCGACATCGCCGAGCAGCCGCTCCAGGTCGCCCGCGCCCGGCTGAGGTCACGCTCCGGCGTCACTTTCGCACGGCGCACCCTGCCGACCGAGTGGCCGGAGGGCACCTTCGATCTCATCGTGTTCTCCGAGGTCGGATACTACTTCTCGGCGGAGGAATTGCGAGCGGTTCTCGGGCGATGCCGCGACAGCCTTGCTGCCGGTGGTGTGCTCGTGGCCTGCCACTGGCGGCATCCGGTGCCGGAGTATCCACTGACCGGCGACCAGGTGCACGCAGAACTCGGCAGGCTGGCCGGGTTCGAGCGCACGGTGGAGCACCGGGAACGCGACTTCCTGCTCGAGGTGTTCGAAGCCGCGCCGGCGCGCTCGGTAGCACAACGCGAGGGTCTGGTTCCGTGAGCGGCCGCGGAGCGATCGACAGAATCATCGTCGTGGTACCGGCCCGCAATGAGGAGGAGCTCCTGCCGAGATGCCTGGCGGCGTTGGCCGTGGCTGTCGAAGAGGTCGGCGGGGTGGCCGGTCAGGCTCCGCCGGTCATCGACGTCGTGGTCGTGCTCGACCGGTGCAGTGATGGTACAGCCGACGTCGCCTCGGAGTGGCCGATATTCGCGAGCATCGAGACGAACGGTGGCGCTGTCGGCGTTGCCCGCCGCGCCGGGGTGCGGCACCTTGTGCCGACCTCTGACCAGTTCACCTCGGCCACGTGGATCGCGACGACGGATGCCGACTCCGCTGTGCCGCCGAACTGGCTGACCGTTCAGCTCGCATTCGCCCGCAACTCCATCGATCTCGTCCTGGGAACCGTGATTCCCGACGACGGGTTGTCCGACGGAAGCAGGGAGAGGTGGGACGCCCAGCACCGCCTGGTCGAGGGTCACACCTATGTTCACGGTGCGAACCTCGGAGTGCGCGCCGACCGGTACCTGCACGCCGGAGAATTCGCGTGCGTCGACGGGCATGAGGACGTGCGGCTGGTCTCCGCCCTGCGCAGTCTCAGGGTGAGCGAGATTCGCACCGAACTGATCCCCGTGCTTACCTCCGGTCGCCTCGCCGGGCGCACTCCAGAAGGATTCGCCGGCTATCTGCGTGATCAGGCGGCCGAAGCCACGCCCTAGGGGTTTGAGTCCTCATCGTTTGGTTGTGTCGCTCCCGGAAGGACACGGGTTGACACCCGTTCCTCAGCCCAAACGGGCCGCTAGCGCAAAATCTCCGTCGACGCGTCTACATCGGGAACACCCTCCTCGGCCACCCTCCGCGAACCCGCACTGCCCAGGGCAATCGGGGCTCACTCGGCGAGTTAGGTCAGGAACATCGCGCCGCTGAGCACCACCAGCAACGCCCCGAAAGCCGCTATCAGCACGGTCTGCAGCCGCTGCTGCTTGATGCGGCGGGTCTGCACGAAGATCAGCCCGACCACCGCCCCAGCGATCAGACCGCCCACGTGCGCCTGCCAGGCCACATTCAGCCCCGGTAGGAATCCGATCACCAAGTTGATGCCGACCAGGATCAAAAGCTGGGTCGCGTTGCCGCCCAGGCGCCGCTGGATGATCAGGAACGCGCCCATCAGGCCGAAGATGGCGCCGGAGGCGCCGACAACGGGAATCCGGGGGTCGGACAGGAACAGGACGCCCAGGGATCCGGCGAGGCCGCTCAGCACGTACAGGGCGAGGAAACGGCCACGACCGAGCATTCCCTCAAGGATCTGACCGAAGATCCAGAGCGTGTACATGTTCAGCAGTACGTGGAAGATGGAGCCGTGCACGAGCACGCTCGTCAATATGCGCCACGGCTCGAAGTTCCCGGGGGAGGAGTAGACGCCCGCGTACCAGAGAAGGCTGGTGAAACCATTACCCAGAATGAACTGCAGTAGGTATACCGCCAGTGTGACGCCGATGATCACTGTGGTCACCGGGTGCGAGGTGCTCTTCAGCCGGGTCAGGATGGCCGGCTTGGTGCGCGGGGCATTCCTGCGCTGCTCGTTCATGCACTCGGGGCAGATGACGCCGACGGCGCCCTGAGTTTGGCAGTCGGGGCAAATTGTGCGGCCGCAGCGCTGGCAAAGGATGTAACTCTGCCTGCCCGGATGCCGGTAGCAGAAGTTAGCGGCGGTTCCGGGCAGGCCTGTCATCGTAGGCGGAGCCTAGACCTGCTCGACGGTGACGCTCTCGATGACGACATCGGTCTGCGGACGGTCGCGGCCGTCGGTGGGCACGGTCGCGAGCTTGGCGACGATTGCACGGGAGTCCTCGTCTTCGACGGCACCGAAGATGGTGTGCTTGCCCTGCAGCCAGGTCGTCGGAACGACGGTGATGAAGAACTGCGAGCCGTTGGTTCCGCGTCCGCCCTGGATACCGGCGTTCGCCATGGCGAGCACGTACGGCTGGGTGAAGTCGAGGTCCGGGTTGATTTCATCGTCGAACTGGTAGCCCGGTCCGCCGGTGCCCTGGCCGAGCGGGTCACCGGCCTGGATCATGAAGTCCTTGATGATGCGGTGGAAGACCGTACCGTCGTAGAGAGGTGCGTTGGAGGTTTGACCGGTGGCGGGGTGCTTCCACTCGATCTCGCCGGTTGCGAGACCGACGAAGTTCTTGACGGTCTTCGGCGCGTGATTGCCGAAGAGGTTGACCTTGATCGGTCCGAGGGTGGTATTGAGCGTTGCGACGGCAGTGTGCTTAGACATGAAGCCAATTCTTGCACAGCCGGATTGGTGGATTCCGATCGACACCGGCTCTACCCAGAGCCCTCCCAGACGATTGCGTGGCAAGATGGACAGTGTTCGCCACATGACATCGATGGAGGGTCCAGATGAGCCTGTCACGCAAGCGCCGCAAGGAACTTACTCGGCTGCGTAAGAGCGCAGACGAATTATGGAACAACCAGCAGGAAGTGCTCGAGCGTGCCAACGCCATTGCACGGGAGGCCAGCCGCCAGGCCGGCATCCTCACCCGTGAAGAAGTTGCTCCCCGCGTGCGTGAAAGCTACGAGCACCTTTTGCGCCCTGGAGTGCAGGCCACTCAGGATCTCGCTGAAGGCGTGCGCCATCAGGTCATCGACCGGGTGTTGCCCGGAATCGGCAGCGGAATCGGCACGGCCATCGGCTCGGTGATGAGCGTCGGAGACGTCGCCCGCGACGCCCGCGTTCGTGCGGCACTGAACCGCGTGCGGTTTCAGAAGCCTGTCGTGCTGGAGAACAAGGGTCCTGGCGCCGGCACCTACATCGCACTCGGGGTTGCCCTGGCCGCCGCCGCCGGCGTCGCCTACGCCGTCTGGCAGACCTTCCGCGCCGACGACGAGCTGTGGGTCGCAGAAGATGAGCCCGCCGTCGCCACGTCAGTCGAAGACTAGACCTCACCACTGCAACACCCGGGGAGGGCCCGCATCCAGTGGATGCGGGCCCTCCCCTTTTTCTTTCGGGTTACCGGGTCAGCCGATAAAAATCGTCGAGGCACCGTCGAGTTCTTCGAGCTGCGTCAAAAGCGACACGACGACAATCACGTCGATGACCACATTGAAGAGCGCGGCGACGATCGAGAGGATCAGCCCGATCTGCGCCAGCTCCCGGCGATTCGAGCGCCGCAGCGCGATAATGCCGAGCACAATCCCTACGCTGGCGAGCAATAGCCCGAGGACCGGGAGCCAGCAGGCGACGAAGGCCACAATGCCCATCCAGAGGGCCGTGATCGCGAGCCTGTCGGCCGGGGGCCGGGAGGGTGGCATTGCGGCCGCTAGTGCTGGGCGGTTGTTGGCTGACATGCGCCTCACCGTACCAAATCGCAGGCTGAAGCGGTGCGAAGGCGACTGAGGGTCCATAAATGAGGAACGCCCGGCCCCTCAAAAAAGGGGCCGGGCGTTCTTCTGTTGTGGAGCCACGGGGAATCGAACCCCGGACCTCCTGCTTGCAAAGCAGGCGCTCTACCAATTGAGCTATGGCCCCGCATGATCACGGGGATTGTATGCCGCAGTGTCGAAACTGTTCGTGCGTGGGGATACCGGGATTTGAACCTGGGACCTCTTCGTTATCAGCGAAGCGCTCTAACCAACTGAGCTATATCCCCCCAATGGGCAGGTTTGAGACTACCCGATGCAGCGGGATTCTCCCAATCGAGCCGCAAAGCGACCCGACCGGCAACATCCGACGACTAGTTGTTGGTGAATCCGACGAGCAAACCGCCGGTGATCTTCACGCTCAGGTTGTACAGAACCGCGTAGACGGCTCCCAGCGCGGTGATAACGACCGTGTTCAAGATGGCCACGACGAAGGCGAAGCCCATAACGTTCCCGATGGACAGAATGCTGGCCAGATCGGACGAAGCGCCGGCGATATCGGTGTACAGGTCGTCGACCTTGCCGAAGATGCCCGTTCCGTTCAAGATTGTGAAGATCAGGAACGTGGCCACGATCGTGACGATGCCCAGGCACAGAGCGATCAGGAAAGACAGTTTGACGGCCGACCAGAAATCCACGTAGACGAGCTTGAGCCGCACCTGCTTGGTCGCGGCCGGCTTGTGGCTGGATTTCTTGGCGAGCTTTTCAGCGACGCTACTCATTTACAGGTTCTTCCTCTCCCAAGGCGTTTTCCGGCTCGGCCGCAAGGATCTCGGCCACCAGATTGCGCTCGGTGTTTTTCGCTATGGCGATGATTCTGTCTTCATCCGCAAACTTAGCGAAAACAACGCCCATCGTGTCCCGTCCCTTGGCCGGGACTTCGGAGACGTCAGAGCGTACCACCTTGCCGCTGGCAAGTACCACGAGCACCTCGTCTTCCTCGTCGACGATCAGTGAACCCACCAGGTCGCCACGGTCGTCGTTGAGCTTGGCCACCTTGATGCCCAGGCCGCCTCGGTTTTGGAGGCGGTACTGGTCGGCCGCGGTGCGTTTGGCGTAGCCGCCCTCGGTCACGACGAACACATAGCCGTCGTCCGAGACCACGGATGCGTCCAGCAGGCTGTCCTCGCCGCGGAAGTGCATTCCGATGACACCGGAGGTGCTGCGTCCCATCGGGCGCAACGCCTCATCCGACGCCGTGAACCGGATCGACATTCCCTTTTTGGAGACGAGCAGCAGGTCGGAGTCATTTTCGACCAGCAGGGCCGAGACGAGTTCGTCGCCCTCGCGCAGCTTGATCGCGATGATGCCGCCCGTGCGGTTCGTGTCGTATTCGCTCAGCTCGGTCTTCTTGATCAGGCCGTCGCGGGTCGCAAGCGTCAGGTACTGGGCCACGCCGTAGTCGCGAATGTCCAGGATCTGCGCGATCTCCTCACCCGGCTGCAGCGCGAGCAGGTTGGCGACGTGCTGGCCCTTCGCGTCCCGGCCGGATTCCTGCGCTTCGTAGGCCTTGGCCCGGTAGACGCGCCCGGTGTTCGTGAAGAACAGCAGCCAGTGGTGCGTGGTGGTGACGAAGAAGTGCTCGACCACGTCGTCCGCCCGCAGCTGGGCTCCCTTGACACCCTTGCCGCCGCGGTGCTGATTGCGGTAATTGTCACTGCGCGTGCGCTTGATATAGCCGCCGCGGGTAACCGTGACCACCATCTCCTCTTCGGGGATGAGGTCCTCGATCGACATATCACCGTCGAAGCCGAACATGATCTCGGTGCGCCGGTCGTCACCGAATTTGTCGGTGATCTCGGTGAGCTCATCGCTGATGATGGTGCGCTGACGCTCCGGGCTGGCCAAGATCGACTGGAACTCCACGATCTGCAGTTCCAATTCGGCAGCCTGATCGATGATCTTCTGTCGTTCCAGAGCAGCCAGGCGTCGCAGCTGCATGGTCAGGATCGCATCGGCCTGGAGCTTGTCCACGTCGAGCAGGTCCATCAGGCCGGTACGAGCGTCGTCGACGGTGGGGGAGCGACGGATGAGTGCGATCACCTCGTCGAGGGCGTCGAGGGCCTTGAGATAGCCGCGCAGGATGTGCGCATCCGCTTCGGCTTTCTTCAGGCGGAACTGGGTGCGCCGCACGATGACCTCGACCTGGTGCGCGACCCATGCGGAAATGAAGCCGTCGAGGGACAGGGTGCGCGGCACCCCGTCGACGATGGCCAACATGTTCGCGCCGAAGTTCTCCTGCAGCTGGGTGTGCTTGTAGAGGTTGTTCAGCACGACCTTCGCCACCGCGTCGCGCTTGAGAACGATCACAAGGCGCTGACCCGTGCGGCCACTGGTCTCGTCACGGATGTCGGCGATGCCGCCGATCTTGCCGTCCTTCACCAGATCGGCGATCTTGATCGCGAGGTTGTCCGGGTTGACCTGGTACGGCAGCTCGGTGATCACCAGACAGGTGCGACCCTGGAGCTCCTCGATGCTCACCACGGCACGCATGGTGATGGAACCACGGCCGGTGCGATAGGCATCCTGGATGCCCTTGATGCCAAGGATCTGAGCGCCGGTGGGGAAGTCGGGGCCCTTGATGCGCTGGATCAGCGCTTCGAGCAGTTCGTCGCGGGTCGCATCGGGGTTCTGCAGGTACCACAGGGCGCCGGCCGCCACCTCGCGCAGGTTGTGCGGCGGGATATTCGTGGCCATACCCACGGCGATGCCGACCGAGCCGTTGACCAGCAGGTTCGGGAAGCGGGAAGGCAGCACGGTGGGCTCGAGTGTGCGGCCGTCGTAGTTGTCCTGGAAGTCGACGGTGTCCTCGTCGATGTCGCGCACCATTTCGAGTGCGAGCGGGGCCATCTTCGTCTCGGTGTACCGTGGGGCTGCGGCGCCGTCGTTGCCGGGGGAGCCGAAGTTGCCCTGCCCGAGAGCCAGCGGATAACGAAGACTCCAAGGCTGCACGAGGCGCACGAGCGCGTCGTAGATCGAAGAGTCACCGTGGGGGTGAAACTGCCCCATCACGTCGCCCACCACGCGGGCACACTTGGAGAACGCCTTGTCCGGACGGTAGCCGCCGTCGAACATGGCGTAGATGACGCGACGGTGCACGGGCTTCATGCCGTCGCGCACGTCGGGCAGCGCGCGTCCGACGATGACGCTCATCGCGTAGTCGAGGTAGGAGCGTTGCATTTCCAGCTGCAGGTCGACCTGATCGATCTTGCCGTGCTGCACGAGGTGCGCAGCCTTGGCCGCGGTGTCTGCCGCCAGGGACGCGGCGTCCGTGTCGGTCCCGTCGGGGCCCTCGCCCGAGATGCCGCCGGTGTTGGAGTGGTCAGATGTCAAGGAAACGCACGTCCTTCGCGTTTTTCTGGATGAAGTTACGGCGGGACTCGACGTCCTCGCCCATCAGGGTGGAGAAGATTTCGTCGGCGGCGGCAGCATCGTCGAGGGTGACCTGCAGCAGAGTGCGGGACTCGGGTGCCATCGTGGTTTCCCACAGCTCCTTGTAGTCCATCTCGCCCAGACCCTTGTAGCGCTGGATCCCGTTGTCCTTCGGAATGCGCTTGCCGGCCGCGGCGCCGTCTTCGAGGAGCGCGTCGCGCTCTCGGTCGGAGTAGACGTACTCGTGTGCCGAGTTCGCCCATTTGAGGCGGTACAACGGCGGCTGGGCCAGGTAGACATATCCGAGATCGATAAGGGGCCGCATATACCGGAAGAGCAATGTGAGCAGCAGGGTCGTGATGTGCTGGCCGTCAACGTCGGCGTCGGCCATCAAAACGATCTTGTGGTACCGCACCTTGTCGGGGTTGAATTCTTCACCCATGCCGGCGCCGAAGGCCGTGATCATGGCCTGAACCTCGGCGTTGCCGAGGGCACGGTCGAGCCGGGCCTTCTCCACGTTCAGGATCTTGCCCCGCAGCGGAAGAATCGCCTGGAACTCGGGGTTGCGGCCCTGCACGGCGGATCCGCCGGCCGAGTCACCCTCCACGATGAAGATCTCAGAAAGCGATGGGTCCTTGCTCTGGCAATCCTTGAGCTTGCCGGGCATGCCGCCACCCTCGAGGAGGCCCTTGCGCCGGGCGGTCTCTCGCGCTTTACGGGCGGCCATCCGTGCGTTCGATGCTTGAAGCGCCTTGCGGATGATTTCCCGCGCCGGGTTGGGGTTGCGGTTGAACCAGTCGGACAGCTGGTCGTTGGCGACCTTCTGCACGAAGGACTTCGCCTCGGTGTTGCCCAGCTTGGTCTTCGTCTGTCCCTCGAACTGCGGTTCGGCGAGCTTGATCGAGACCACGGCGGTCAGGCCCTCGCGCACGTCGTCACCGGTGAGGTTGTCGTCTTTTTCCTTGAGGATGCCCTTTTCCCGGGCGTATTTGTTGACGAGGGTGGTGAGCGCGGCGCGGAAGCCCTCCTCGTGGGTACCGCCCTCGTGGGTGTTGATCGTGTTCGCGTAGGTGTGCACGCTCTCGGTGTACGCGGTCGTCCACTGCATGGCCACTTCAAGCGCCATCTTGCGTTCGTGATCTTCCCACTCGAACGAGATGATCTCGTCGTTGACCAGGTCGGCTTTCTTGGCCCGGTTAAGGTATTCGACGTAGTCGACAAGGCCGTTCTCGTACAGGAAGGTCTTGGTGACCGGCGTGCCCTCGTCGTCGAGGTTCTCCGGCCGCTCGTCGGTGAGCGTGAGGCTGAGTCCCTTATTCAGGAAGCCCATCTGCTGGAAGCGGGCCCGCAGGGTCTCAAAGTCGAAAACCGTGGTCTCAAAGGTCTCCGAACTCGGCCAGAACGTGATGGTGGTGCCGGTTGCCTCCGACGGCTCGTCCATGGTGAGTGGAGCGTTGGGCACGCCGTCGTGGAAGCTCTGGCGCCAGACGTGACCCTGGCGGCGTACCTCCACCTCGAGGCGGCTGGACAGCGCGTTGACAACCGAGCTGCCCACGCCGTGCAGACCGCCGGACACCGAGTACCCTCCGCCGCCGAACTTGCCTCCGGCGTGCAGAACGGTGAGCACGACCTCGACGGTCGATCGGCCCTCCGCCTTGTGAATGTCGACCGGGATTCCGCGGCCGTTGTCGGCAACGCGAACCGCGCCATCCGCCAGGATCTTAATGTCGATGGTGTCGCAATGACCAGCGAGGGCCTCGTCGACGGAGTTGTCCACGATCTCGTAGACGAGGTGGTGCAGGCCGCGAGGTCCGGTGGACCCGATATACATTCCGGGTCGTTTACGAACGGCTTCAAGCCCCTCGAGAACTTGGATATCGTCTGCGCCGTATCCGTGCTCCGGCTCGATCTGTGGGTCAACTGACATCTGTAATGGGGCTCCTGACCGTCGCGCGGGCGACCCTTTAGCCTACCAAACGTGCCAAGCACTGCGGGCCAAATCGGGCATCTGCGGCGTTTAATGCACCGGGTTGACCTGTTTTGGACAGCTACCCGTAGGTATCGCGTGGACCGCGCCCTGGAATTGATCTGGGACCCTTTTTCCAGGAGGGGGCGTTAGGCCCTTGAAAACGGATCGACTCGATGCCTGCGTCCGGATACTTCACGGCGATATGCGTCATGATCTCCACCCGCATCATGCGCAGCTGCGTCGCCCAGGCCGTCGACTCACACTGCACCGTCAGAACGCCCTCGTCGATTCCAACCGGGGTCGAGTGTTTCGACGTCTCCTCGCCGGCCAGCAGGGTCCAGGAGACAAGCAGCTCCGATTGGGCCAGTGGTGAATTCCAGCCCAGCTGCAGAGTCAGCAAGTTGATCGTATCGCTCAGTCCCCGAGGATCCCGGCCCGCGCCAAACGGAACGCTCGAGCCGATTTCGGTTCCAGGGCGCCGTCGGGCGCGGTTGCGCTTGGCGTTTGGGTCACCGAATACGTCCTTGAAGCGCAGGTAGACCCGGGAGGCCTCGCTCGGCTCAGCCATCGACGACCGCCCCGGCATGGATGTGGATGGTGTGCGCGGTGAGTTCTTCCGGCACGTCTTCGAGCACCGCCGCGGTGATCAGGACCTGTTCGAAACCGGTGACGGCGGCGGCCAGACGTTTCCGGCGGCTCAGATCCAGTTCGGCGAAGACGTCGTCCAGGATCAGGACCGGGTCGCCCATCGTGGAATCCCGGCGCAGCAGCTCCGCCGAGGCGAGCTTCAGGGCGAGGGCGAACGACCACGACTCACCATGGCTGGCATAGCCCTTGGCGGGCAGTGCATTGAGCACGAAGACCAGGTCGTCCCGATGCGGTCCAACCAGGGTCATACCCCGGTCGAGCTCCTTGCGACGAAGGGCGGCCAGTGCCGTGCGAAACGAGTCCCCGGTGGTCGATCCTGACGAAACCGAACCGGGGGGAACCGAGCCCGTCGAGGCCATCGCTTCCATCGCTGCATCCTCGTCTGCACCCAGGATGCTGAGCGAGGGAACCAGCATCGGCCCATGGTCTTCCCCCGCGACCGCCCGGTACGCGGCGCCCAGAGGTGGCCCGAGCAGGCGAACGAGTTCGGCCCGCTCATCGATGATTTCGGAGCCGAGAGCAACGAGGCGATCGTCCCAGATTTCGAGTGTTCCAAGCTGGGTTGTGCGCACGCCCGAGGCCCGCGCCGACTTCAGCAGCGTATTCCGCTGGCGCAGCACCCGGTCGTAGTCGGCCAGAACCCCGCTGAGCCGGGGGGTGCGAAGCACAAGCAATTGGTCGAGGAATCGTCGGCGTCCGGACGGGTCACCCCGAACCAGTGCCAGATCTTCAGGGGCGAAGAGCACGCTGGAGAAAAAACGTGGGAGTTCTCGAGTCTTGATCACCGACCGGTTGACCTGGGCCCGGTTCAGGCCCGAGCGGTTGATCTGCACCTCGGTCAGGATCTCGCGGCCGTTGAACTCGAGCTTGGCCCGGATGATGCCCGCGTCGCGACCGGCCCTGATCATGGCGGAGGTGTTGGAGACCCGGTGCGAACTGAGGGTACTGAGAAATCCCAGGGCCTCGACGAGATTGGTCTTTCCCTGCCCATTCCGGCCCACGAGCAGATTGGGTCCCGGCGCGAACGGCACCTCGACCTGCGCATAGTTACGAAAGTCGGTCAGCGAAAGGTGTTGGACCCGCACTCGGGTCAGTCGGCCGTTTTGACGGCGTGGCCGCCGAACTGATTGCGCAGGGCCGCGACCGCCTTCATCGCGGGGGAGTCGTCCTGCCGGGACACGAACCGCGCGAAAATGGCCGCGCTGATCGTCGGTACGGGAACCGCGTTATTGATGGCCTCTTCGATGGTCCAGCGGCCCTCACCGGAGTCCTCGACGAAACCCTCGATGTTCTGAAGTTCCGGGTCGTCGTCCAAAGCTCGCACGAGAAGTTCAAGCAGCCAGGACCGCACCACGGTGCCGCGCTGCCAGGCCTTGAACACGCCGGGAACGTCGGTGATCAGGTCGCTACGCTTCTCCAGCAGTTCATAGCCCTCGGCGTATGACTGCATGAGGGCATATTCGATTCCGTTGTGCACCATCTTCGCGTAATGCCCGGCGCCGACCGCGCCGGCATGCACGAAACTCTCGTCCCGTGGACCCTCGGGGCGCAGGGCGTCAAAGACGGGCATGGCGCGCTCCACCTGTTCGGCGGCGCCACCGACCATCAGCCCGAATCCGTTGGTCAGGCCCCACACGCCCCCGGACACTCCGGCGTCGACGTAATGCACGCCCGACGCCGCCAGTAGAGCGGCATGGGCGAAGTCATCGGTGAAGCGCGAGTTTCCGCCGTCGATGACGAGGTCGCCGGCACACAGCTCAGTGGCCAATTCGGCGATCACGGCATCCGTCGCGGCACCGGCCGGGACCATTACCCAAACAAGCCGCGGAGCCGGCAGACCGGCAATCAGCTCGGCGATGCCGGCAACGTCCGAGATCTCGGGGTTCCGGTCGAAACCAGTGACCTCGACGCCATTGGCCCGCAGACGGTCGCGCATATTCGCGCCCATTTTTCCCAGGCCGATGATGCCGATGTGCATGGCTGTTCCTTCCGAGATTGTTCTAGCGCAACAGTAGGTTGGGCTGGAGCAGATACTTGTAGCTGTCGGCGCCCGGCTGATCCCGAGAGGTCTGGCTGGTGATCAGAACCGGGCCCGGCTTGTTGGGATTCTCGGTCTTCGTGAAGGAGATTCGCACAAATTCAGAGTGCACCGCGCCCAGCCCGTCCAGCAAAAACTGGGGTTTCAACGAAACGACCGTGTCCGTTCCGGACAGGATCGCGTCGATCGTCTCCGATGCCTGGGCCTGCTCGGATCCAACCGCCTCGAGGGTGAGACCGTCGGCGGTGAAGGTGAACCGCAGTGCTGCCTCGCGCTCGAGGACGAGCTGCACTCGACGAGTCGCCTCGATCAGGTCCGCCGTATTCATCACCGCGTAGTTGTCCACGTTATCGGGGAACAGGCGCCGCACGGGTGGATAGTTTCCCTTGATCAAAAGGGAGGTGACGGTTTTCTTATCGGCGGTGAACGCGATGAGCTCTCGGTCGTCGGTGTGGGTGATCGCGATGGAAATCGTGCCGCTGTGACCGAACGTCTTGCCGACCTCCTGCAGGGTGCGGGCCGGAACGAGGGCCGTGACCGTGTCGGTGGTCGTGGTGCTGCCTTTATCCCAGTCGATCTCGCGCACGGCAACGCGGTACCGGTCCGTGGCCACGAGGCTGAGGCTGTTTTCCGTGATTTGCAGCTGTACACCGGTGATCACGGGGGTGACATCGTCACGGGAGGCGGCCACAGCCACCTGGGCGACAGCGGCCGAGAACTCTTCGGCGGGCACGAGGCCGGACTGCGCGCTGACCTGCGGAATGCTCGGGTATTCCTCAACCGGCATGGAGAGCAACGTGAAGCTTGCACTGCCACAACTGACCGTGATCCGGGATTCGTTGGTCGAGAACCGCACCGGTGCGTTGGGCATCCGGCTGGCGATGTCGGCGAGGAGTCGTCCGGAGACGAGAACTTTGCCGACTTCTTCGACGTCGGCGGCGATTTCGGTTTGCGCGGAGACCTCGTAGTCGAACGAGGAGAGGATCAGCCCGGTTGCCGTCGCCTCGATCAGCACACCGCTCAAAATCGGCAGCGTCGTGCGCTGGGGAAGGAGCTTGACAGCGAAAGAGACGGCTTCACTGAAGACGTCCCGGTTGGCCTGAAATCTCACGAAGTCACTCCTGTTCGGTTAGAGACCTGGATACGGCCTCAATGGTAGCCGTGTTTCACGGAGCAAATTTTTGCAACCGCCGAGCACTCAAGGTTGTTGGATGGAGAGAAATAGAAGTTAATTGTTAATCTTCTTAACCGGTGTGGAAACTGTGGATAACTCGTGGGATGCCGTCTGCCGACTGGGAACTACAAACTTGTAACTTGTTGGCAGCCTGTGAGTGCCCAGCACACTTCGGTGTCGTGCCTGTTTGGCATGAAGGGGAGTTTGCACAACCACGTGCTGAGTTTCTACAGGTTGTGCCCAGTTGTGTGAACAATTTCCACAGGGTTATCCACAGGTGTGAAAACTGAAGAAATACCGCTATTTGTAACGGTGGTTTTGCTTGATGCGGTTCGTGAGCTCGGTCACCTGGTTGTAGATCGACCGGCGTTCCTTCATCAGCTCGCTGATCTTCTTATTCGCGTACATCACCGTGGTGTGGTCGCGGTTGCCGAATAATTGGCCGATCTTGGGCAGGGAGAGGTTGGTCAGCTCACGGCAGAGGTACATCGCGATCTGGCGCGCCGTGGCGATCGCCTGCGACCGGGATGACCCGTAGAGGTCATCGACGGAGAGCTTGAAGTAGTCGGCGGTGTTGGTGATGATATCGACGGGCGCGATCACGTTGTCCTCATCGAGGGTGATCAGGTCCTTCAACACCGTCTGCACCAGGTCCATGTCGACCGGGGTGCGGTTGAGGCTCGCGAAGGCCGTTACCCGGATCAGGGTTCCCTCGAGTTCACGGATGTTCGAGGAGACCTTTGAGGCCATGAACTCGAGAATGTCGTGCGGGACCTGGAGTTTCTCGCTCTGTGCCTTCTTGCGTAGGATCGCGATGCGCGTTTCCAGGTCGGGGGCCTGGACATCCGTGATCAGGCCCCACTCAAAGCGTGACCGCATTCGGTCCTCAAAACCGGTGAGGTGCTTGGGCGGGAGGTCGCTCGTGATCACCACCTGCTTGTTGTGATCGTGCAGGGTGTTGAAGGTGTGGAAGAAGGCTTCCTGCGTTTCCGCCTTACCCTGCAAAAATTGGATGTCGTCGATCATCAGGATGTCGATGTTGCGGTAACGCGACTGGAACGCGGAACCACGGTTGTTGGCGATCGAGTTGATGAAGTCGTTGGTGAATTCCTCGGAGCTGACATAACGCACCCGGATGCCGGGGTACAGGCTCATCGCGTAGTGGCCGATTGCGTGCAGGAGGTGGGTTTTGCCGAGGCCGGACGACCCATAGACGAAAAGGGGGTTGTAGGCCTTCGCCGGCGCCTCCGCTACCGCTACCGCCGCGGCGTGTGCGAAGCGGTTGGACTGGCCGATCACGAAGTTGTCGAAGCTGTACTTCGAGTTCAACCGGGTGTCATGGGGCCGCTCGGGTGAACTGCTCTCGAATACCGATTGCGGTGCGGCTGGGGTTTCCACATCGGGCGGAGAACTTGATTCGTGCACCGGCCGGATGGATTCCTTTTCCAGCTCGGGATTGACGACCACATAAAAAGTGGACACCGCGGACGCCTCATCCAGGTGGCCCATCGCCGTCAGGAGCGGCACCCGCATGCGTTGATTGAGCATGCTGGCCGTGAATTCGTTGGGCACCTCAAGGTAGAACGTGCCGGCGGCGATACCCTTGGGTTCGACCAGGTTGAGAAAGCCGTACAGCATCGGCGTGATGCTGTCGTCGGATTCCAGGCTGGTCAGGACAGACCGCCAGGTCTCCGTGATGGGCTGTTCTTCGGTGGCCATGGTTTTCTCCGCTTTTCTCTCATTGTTGCCTTCTACAACGACGGAGATCGAGGACTGGGCTCGTCTCTGAACGCATAATCCAGCCAAAGCATCCACAAGGTTATCCACCGCCTGTGGGCAAATAAGCCCCAATTCACAGGGTTTGTTGAAAACCTGTGGATAACTTGTCCTCACGGTAGTCAATCACCGCCAGTCCGGCCAAATTCGTTCGTATTTCGTGCGCGTGTCGATGCTCGAAATGGGCGCAATTGTGTGTACAACCGATGATTTCGGGAGGTCGAGTTTGACCATCACCGGCCAAAGCCGTAGTTTTAATCAGTTGACCCCAGCCCGAGGGCTACCTCACTCTTTCCCGGCCGCTCAGTTTGGCCTACGGAGATTTAACACGTGGAGACAAGACAATGAGCAAGAGAACGTTTCAGCCGAACAATCGCCGTCGCGCCAAGGTGCACGGCTTCCGCCTTCGCATGAAGACCCGTGCCGGCCGCGCGATTCTGGGTGCTCGCCGTCGCAAGGGTCGCATCGAACTCTCCGCTTAAGCACTCTCGTGCTCGCGGGGGCCAATCGCATCACCGCCGGTGACGACTACAAGTCGGTCGTGCGCAGGGGTGTGCGCATCGTCGGCCCGCACCTGGTGACGTATCTGCGCCGGAATCCCGACGGGGCTCCGGCACGGTTTGGTTTCATTGTGGCGAAAAACGTGGGTGACGCCGTGCGGCGCAATCAAGTCCGACGTCGTTTGAAGGCGGCGAGCTACGCCGTGCTGCTCTCTACGCGGCCCGGCACGGATGTTGTCATCCGCGCTCTGCCGTCGGCAGCGGATGCGCCGTGGTCGTCCCTGCATGCGGAACTATCCGTGGCCCTGGAGAAGTATCAGCGCACCGCGGTCACATCCGTCGCCGGTAAGGCCCCGGCAGCGATCCGATCGGATCGCTGACTGATGAACAGGTTCTTAATGACGCTCGTACTCCTCCCACGCAACGCGGGGGTTCTCGTACTGCGTGCGTACAGAGCCGTGATTTCCCCGCTCTACGGCGATGTTTGCCGGTACTACCCCTCCTGTTCGGCGTATGCACTCGGCGCCGTTCAGGAATACGGACTCGTCATGGGATCAGCCCGAGCCGCACTGCGGCTGGGCCGATGCCATCCGTGGGCCGAAGGCGGGATCGATGACGTTCCCCTCAGTCGGAAGCGTCGCTTCATCGTGACGTCGTTTGGTTTTGTTATCGCAGCGAGCCACGGAAAGGGCTGACGCAAAGATGGACCTCCTAGGTACGATTCTCTGGCCGCTGAAATGGGTCGTCGAGGCTCTGCTCGTCGCATTCCACTCCCTCTTCTCCGTCATGGGGATGAACTACGACGACGGCCTCACATGGGTGCTCTCGATCGTTGGTCTCGTGATCGTTGTCAGGGCCGCCCTGATTCCCATCTTCGTTCGGCAGATCAAGAGCCAGCGCAAGATGCTAGAGGTCGCGCCGCAACTCAAGAAGATCCAGGACAAGTACAAGGGCAAGAAAGACCAATTTTCGCGCGAGGCCATGTCCCGTGAGACCATGGAGCTCTACAAGCGCACAGGCACCAACCCGCTGAGCTCCTGCCTGCCTCTGTTGCTACAGATGCCGATCTTCTTCGCCCTGTTCTCAGTATTGAATGACGCGCAACGCAGTCAGGCTGGGGTCGGCCCGCTCAACGATGATCTCGCGAAGAGTTTTGGAAACGCCACCCTCTTCGGCGACGCGCCGCTGCATGACTCGTTCGCGTCTCAGTGGACGAAAATGGTAGCTGGTCAGGACTTCAATGCGGTCGTCATGTGGATCGCGGCCATCATGGTGGTCCTGATGACCGCCTCGCAGTTCATCACCCAGCTACAGATCGTCTCCAAGAATATGTCGCCGGAGACCAAGGCAAGCCCCATGTTCAAGCAGCAGCGCATCATGCTCTACCTGCTTCCCCTTGTCTTTGCCTTCTCCGGTGTCGCCTTCCCCCTCGGCGTCATGTTCTACTGGCTCACCTCGAACATCTGGACAATGATCCAGCAGTTCCTGGTCATCCGGAATATGCCCACGCCCGGCAGTGAGGCCGCTAAGGCGCGCGAAGAGCGACTGGCCCGAAAGGGTAAACTCATCGCCACGGATGGTGACGTCATTGTGGTCGAAGAACCCAAGAAGCCTCAGCGTCAGCAGCCGGTCGCAAAGAATCGTGCCAAGAAGCAATCCGGCCCAAAAAAATAAGAAGAGACCCAACGTGACTGAGAACACTGACGTTATCGCCGCACCTGGACCGGCGGACGATTCCCCCACGCTCGGCCAGCTCGAGCAGGAGGGGGATATCGCCGCGGACTATATCGAGGAATTCCTCGATATCTGCGACCTCGACGGGGACATCGACATTGACGCGCGGAATGGGCGGGCATACCTGTCCGTCAATTCCGCGGATGTCGCGAACCTGCGTCTGCTCTCCAAGCCGGAAACCGTCAATGCCCTGCAGGAGTTGACGCGACTGGCCGTGCAGAACAAGACCGGAGCTTTCTCGCGATTGATCCTGGATATCGGCGGCTCGCGCGATGCCCGGCAGGCCGAATTGGCTTCGCTGGTGTCCCACGCCGTGGAACGCATCCAGGCGGGTGCCGCCGAGGCATCACTGCCGCCGATGTCTTCCTACGAGCGCAAGCTCGTGCATGACCTGGTGTCGGAAGCGGGTTTCGTCTCTGAGTCCATGGGCGAGGGCCGGGACCGCCACACGGTCATCTCCGCTGCGTAGTACATCGAAATATCGTGACTCACACTCTTGAGGCGGAGCCGGCCGTTGCCGCGGATCTCTTCGGTGACCAGATCGAGGTTGCCCGCGCCTTCGTGGCCCACCTGGCTGCGCAGGGCGCGGAACTCGGCCTGATCGGCCCGGTGGAAGTACCACGCCTGTGGAGTCGACATATCCTCAACTGTGCGATCGTGGCGCCGCTGCTTCGACCCGGTCTCGTCGGCGATGTCGGTTCGGGGGCCGGGTTACCCGGCTTGGTGCTGGCGATCGCCCGGCCGGATGTGACGTTCGTACTCATCGAGCCCATGGAGCGCCGGGTCGCGTGGTTGACCGGCCAAGTGACCGCGCTCGGCCTGACCAATGCGACCGTGCTCCGGGCTCGGGCGGAAGACGTTCGGCTGCCTGGGCGGCTTGACCAGGTGACCGCCCGTGCGGTCAGTGCCTTCCGCACCCTGATTCCTCTCACGGCCCCCCTTCTGAATCCCGGCGGCGAGTTGGTGCTGATGAAGGGCGCGGGCGCCGCGGCGGAGGTCGAAGCCGCGGCGAAGGCCATCCGTAAGTTCCGGCTCAGCAATGTCGAGGTGATCACTCTCGGCGAGGGTGTGCTGCAGGATGTGACCCGAGTCATAAGGGCTACAGTGGATTAGTCCCTGGTGTCTGCTCTTGTCAGGGCTGAGGCACAACCGGAGTCCCTGCGGGGGTGGCTCATCAATCGTCGAACGCGAAGGTTTCACGTGAAACAACCTGGCGAAGACCAGCAATCAAGCAAAGCGGCCGCGGTGTTTGACGATACGACCCCGCTTGCGCGTGAGATTTCTGACCTGACGCGGCGCCGACAGCGGATTGCCTCTGAGAGACTGCCGAAGCCGGAGAAGACGCGCGTCATCACCATCTCGAACCAGAAGGGTGGCGTCGGCAAGACCACGACCGCGGTCAACTTGTCGGCGGCTCTGGCCCGTCAGGGCGCGCGCGTTCTGGTGATCGACTTGGACCCCCAGGGCAACGCGTCCACAGCCCTGGGCGTCGAACATCGCGCGGAGACCCCCAGCGTTTACGACGTCATCGTCAACGACGAGGACATGGCTGCGGTCGTTCAGACCAGCCCGGAGTTCGGCTCGCTGTTCTGTGTGCCGGCCACCATCCACCTCGCGGGTGCAGAAATAGAGCTCGTCTCCCTGGTCGCCCGTGAGCAGCGTCTCAACCGTGCCCTCGAATCGCACCTGAAAACGATGGATGACCCCTACGATTACGTTTTCATCGACTGCCCCCCGTCTCTGGGACTCTTGACGATCAACGCCTTCGTCGCGGCCCGCGAGGTGCTGATCCCGATTCAGTGTGAGTACTACGCGCTCGAAGGTCTCAGCCAGCTGCTCAAAAATATCGAATTGATCGAGAAGCACCTGAACCCGGACCTCGGGGTGTCCACGATTCTGCTCACGATGTACGACAGCCGCACCAACCTGGCGAACCACGTGGCCCAGGATGTGCGTGAACACTTCCCCAAGCAGGTTCTGAACACCCTTATACCGCGTTCCGTGCGTGTCTCTGAGGCGCCGAGCTACGGTCAGAGCGTTATCAGTTACGACCTCAACTCTGCCGGATCACTCTCATACCTCGAAGCAGCAGCAGAGATCGCCCATCGGGGCGCCCCCAAGACAGGAGTCGCACTCTAATGGCTAAACGGACTGGGCTTGGCCGGGGGATCGGTGCACTTATCCCCATTCAGGACGATCCGACGCAGGCGCGTCCAGTCGATGTATTCTTCCCGTACGCCAATGCGGTGCGCCCGAACGAGACCGAGGGGCTCCTCCCGGTTCCGGGTGCGCGGCTCGCTCACCTCAATCCCAGCGACATCGTGCCGAATCACGTCCAGCCGCGGAGCACCTTCGATGAGGCCGACCTGGCCGAGCTGGTACACAGCATCCAGGAAGTCGGCGTGCTTCAGCCCATCGTGGTTCGTTCCATTGTGGAGCAGCCCGGCAAATACGAATTGGTGATGGGGGAGCGTCGGCTTCGCGCGACGAAGGTGGCCGGGCTGACCACCATTCCGGCTATCATCCGTGAGACGGCGGATGTCGACATGCTGCGTGACGCGCTCCTGGAGAACCTGCATCGCGCACAGCTGAACCCGCTTGAGGAGGCCTCCGCCTACCAGCAACTGCTGGCCGATTTCGGCATCACCCAGGAAGAGCTGGCACAGAAGATCGGTCGGTCGCGGCCTCAGATCACCAACACCATCCGTTTGCTGAAGCTTCCCGAGGCCGTGCAGATGCGCGTTGCCGCCGGTGTTCTGTCTGCCGGGCACGCGCGAGCGGTCCTCTCCGTCGGGGATCAGGCGGGCATGGTCAAGCTGGCCGACAAGATCGTTAACGAGGATCTTTCCGTGCGGGCAGCGGAGGCTGCGGCCGCGATGCAGCCACGTGTCGATTCTGTCAAGCCCATGGGCGGACGTCGTCAGGGACACCTCGACGAGATCGCGGAACGCCTCGGTGACCGACTCGACACCCGCGTTAAGATCCACTTGGGCGCACGAAAAGGCCAGATCACAGTTGATTTCGCCACGATCGGTGATCTCAATCGCATTCTCGACGTCCTCGGTGAACCCGGTTTCGGAGCCAGCTAGCCTCACCCCACAGTGACGAGCGCCCCGTTGTTTGACCGCTCGGTGGGCGACCAGCCGGTGGCTGGCTAGCCGGTGGTCGATTACCCTGTGTTCGAGTGAGGCGACACCCGCCCTGCCCATCTCGCTCCGAGCCGACCGTGTTTCACGTGAAACATGAGCATCGGCCATCACCCGCGCGTCGAACCCGGCCGCGGTGTTCAAGCCAGTCCAGAGTCTGCCCCTTCACCCTTTCCGGTGGTGGAGCCTGTCGACACCCGACACCCGACACCTCGTCTGCACGTCCATCCAGGTACGCTGGACCGTCCGCTCAGGCCGGCCTGCACATCGTCAGACCGACCCGCGGTCGTCGCCAGCAGAGTCTCCGGGTCGATCAAATCGGTCATCAACTGCACATTAGACGTCACCAGGAAGCAACCTAAGCACGACCGAGGCAAAACAAAAATCCGCATCACGGCCCCTATGGGGCCTAAATCCTGCGCTTCAGAAACGGTGCACTCAAGAAGCAGACCGATCAGCCCACCCTGGATGCACGGTTCGACTCATGGCGCTCACTTCGAGTGAGCAGCCGGCCTGCGCCGAAAGAGACTTGCCTGCAGAGAGTCCAGCGATCCAGTGCTCACAGGTTGTGACAGGCTTGGCCACCGTGGCCACCGTGGCCACCGTGGCCACCGTGGCCACCGTCCCGTCCCGGTGGTGCACCGTGCCCAAGATTGGTTCGCGTCGATCCGTTTCGGTGGTCGACGTCGTCACGCGTCGGGCACCGCGGGTCCTTCCAGGTGACCGTGCATGACGCGGACCAACTCGGTGGATCATAAGTGTTTCGCGGGTAAGGTTCATCGGTGAAGCCACCCTGGGATCCCGTCAACCGAGGACTTGTTCCCCACGGCTCGTGTGGTTGGCCCCGCCGTTTATGAAACACGAAGGAGAGGCGCCTGCACCGAGTGCTGCGCGAACTCACCAGGACCCGCGTAAGGCCGTATCGGCAGCGCGTTTTTTTCCCTGATCCAGAATGCCGGGAACCAACCGCGTCGAGCTCAAGAATCCCGACAGGAAGACCCACAGATATGACGTTCAGACCGGGTGGGCCTCCATGCGCACGGGATACAGCGCGCTGCGTAGGCGAGAAGTATCGTCTCCCCGTCCCGTCCCGTCTCGACACGGTCATGTTTCACGTGAAACACACTTCGAGTTCGGATCCCGTCCCCAAAAAGCTCGACACTGGTGCAGCTTCGCAGCGTCGCCACCTCCGCGCACCTGTGCTGGTGCCCATTCCGGTCTCGACAGTGGACCAACGATTTGAGTGTGTTCGTGAGATCGGGGATTGTCAGCGGATGCAACCGCCCACGGCCTGGCTGGCGTCTGTCACAGTCGCATTTCGATCAGCCACTTGCGCCGACCTGATTAATGTCTCCGGTGTGTATCGCGAGTGATCCTGGGCACACGGTGCGGCGGAACGGTGAGAATGTCCTACCGCGCTTTGGCGCTGTGTGCCGACTCCGTGGAGGCACACTAGGTCGTCTGTGGTCGGGTCTCATTCCACCGGCTCGGGTCACGGCGGCCGAATTCGCGAAGGAGGAACGCTGCCACAGGGGTGGGTAGGGGAGGGGTCAGTCACACCGAGCCTGCTCGCCCCGTGGATGTCCTCGGGCCGGTCGTACATGGAGACTCGGTTGCTTGGTGTCTGGTGCGGTCAGCGAGTGCAGGTGTCGTGGGCGTTTCACGTGAAACGTTGAATTCCGCAGAACAGGGTCTCGGTCAGCGGACGGTGGCGAGTGTGGCCGGGGCTGTCCCTCGCGAGCATTGTTGATCCATTAATGCTTCTCGACGCAGGAAGACTTCGGCGACGTCGTCGGCAGCACCTGGAAGTGAGGTCGCGGACTCTTTCACTACACTGGCGGAAAGGGTGACGCGCACACACACCCGGCGCCGGCGTCCGGGCATTCGTCGGGCAGACACAGGGATTGCAGGGCGCCCATTCCGGCAGGGCGGGCAGTGTGGGCGGTGTGGGCGGTGTGGGCGCCGGGGTGGGTGCTCGACAACAACCACCAGCGTGAGGGGGGGGGCGCGCCCTCGAAGAGCTCGTCCACCGACGGGCATCAGTAGCGCCAGAACCATGTTTCACGTGAAACACGGTCCACGGCGCGTACTACGAGCCGGCGATGGCGGCTCGGGCGAGGGCGTCGTAGACGGCCCCGAGAGACTGACCGGAAGCCTCGATGCACATGGGTACCAGGGACGTCTCGGTCAGACCCGGAAGCACGTTCGCTTCCAGGAACCAGGGAACGCCATCCGAGTCCACGATCAGGTCGATGCGGGAGATGTGGCGCAGGCCGAGCAGTTCATGGATGGCGACCGCGGTTTCGGCCACCAGCTCCGCAAGCTCCGCGTGGATCCGGGCCGGTGTGTAGAACAGCGTCTCTCCCGCGTTGTAGCGGGCTTCGAAGCTGTAGACGCCGTCAATGGGCACGATCTCCACGGCGGGCAGTGCAACGGGGCCGTCTCCGATGTCGATGACCGTGACCGCGAGTTCGGTACCCTCGACCTTCTCCTCCACCAGGGCGACCGTGGCATAGGTGTAGGCGTCCACCATGGCACGCGGCAGTCCGGCGGGGGAGTCGATGATGTTGACCCCCTGGGCCGAGCCGCCCTCGGCTGGTTTCACCACGAGCGGCGTGGGCAGGGCCGTCAGAAGGTACTCGAGGACGCTGGCGGCACCGAGATCGCGGAACGTCTCGGAGGACAGGGCGATTGCGTCGGGGGTGGCGTAGCCGGCCCGGCGCACGATCTCCTTGGCGATCGGCTTCGACCAGGCCAGACGGGCCGGTCCACCCAGCGAGCCAACATGCGGTATCCCGGTGGTCTCCAGCAGGGCCAGGAGTGCCCCGTCCTCACCAGTGGCTCCGTGCACAACCGGCCAGATCACATCGGGTTTCCGCATGGTCAGATCGGCGAGCAGGCCGGCCTGCGGGTCCAGAACGGTGACGGTGTGGCCCAGGCTCGTCAGTGCATCCGCGACCCGGCGACCCGAACGCAGTGAGATGTCCCGTTCGTGCGAGATCCCGCCCGCGAGGACAACGATGTCAAGTGGCAAAAAATCGCTCATGGTCAGGGTTTTCCTTGCTTTGGCTGGTGTGGATACCGAGGAAGACGAACTACGAAATGTCGGGGGGCGGGGAGTTGAAGCGGCCTTCTGCGCGCAGCGGGTTCAGGGAACCGGTGCCGGCGAAGGTCTCGAGCAGGTCGAGTTCATCACGGAGGACGGATGCAAGGCGACGGATTCCGACCCGGATGTGATCCGGCGTCGGGTAGCAGAACGAAAGGCGCATGTTGCGCCGCCCGTCGCCGTCGGCGAAGAACGCGGTGCCGGGCGTGTACGCCACGAGTTCCTTGACCGCCCGCGGCAGCATGGCCTTGGAGTCCAGTCCCTCTGGGAGAGTGACCCAGACGTAGAACCCTCCGTTCGGATTGGTCCAGGTGAGGCCGGGCAGGTACTCTTCCAGGGCGTCCAGCAGTGCGTTCTTGCGCTCGTGGTAGACCCCGCGGAAGGTGTTGATCTGGCCCTTCCAATCGGACGTCGCCAGGTACTCGGAAATCACCAGCTGGCTGAACGAGCTGGGGGAGAGCACCGCGGCCTCGTTGGCAAGCACCAACTTCTCCCGGATGGCGTGCGGGGCCAGCGCCCAACCGACCCGGAAGCCCGGGGCGAGGGTCTTGGAAAACGTGCCCAGGTAGACGACTCCGTCCTCTTCGAGCGAGCGCATCGCATCCGGTGCCGGCTGGTCGAAGTAGAGCAGGCCGTAGGGGTTGTCTTCCAACACCAGGATGTCGTTCGCCCGGGCGATCGCGAGGATCTCGAGGCGACGGGCCCAGCTGAGGGTCACTCCGGCCGGGTTATGGAAGTTCGGGATCGTATACAGGAACTTGATGGTCTTGCCGGCTGCCTTGAGGCGCTGGATGTGCTGGCGGAGCGCTTCGGGAATGAGGCCGTGCTCGTCCATAGGAACGTGCTCGACCTCGGCCTGATAGGACTTGAAGATGACCATGGCCGTGACGTAGCTGGGGCCCTCCGAGAGCACCACGTCGCCCGGGTCGAGAAAAAGCTTACTGACCAATTCGAGGGCATGCTGGGACCCTGTCGTCACGACGACATCGTCTGCGTGCGCACGGATGCCTTCAAGCCCCATCACCTCGAGTATCTGCTCCCTCAGAACGGGAACACCCTGACCAGAGCCGTATTGGAGAGCCACGGGGCCCTGCTGGCGCATGACCCGGTCCATGGCGTTGATGACCAGGTCGGGCGGTAGGGCGGCCACGAAGGGCATGCCACCGGCCAGTGAGACGACCTCGGGGCGGGAGGCGACCGCGAAGAGAGCCCTGACCTCGGAGGCGCGCAACCCCGCGGCTCGCTCGGCGTAGTGGTGGTACCACGGGTCGAGGTTGTTGCCGGTCTGGGGGGAGCGCTTCGCTGTCACGTCACTTCCGATCTGGTGAGGTTTCAATCGTATGCGGTCGGTACCATCCGGCCCGAATCCCAAAAAACCCGCCCGGCGTGAGCCGGACGGGTCGGGGCCTCGGAAGAGGCAGGGCCGGTTAGGCCAGGTAGGCGGCCAAATCCTTCTCGAGGGCGACCTTCGGCTTGGCGCCGATGACGGTCTTGACGACCTCGCCCTTCTGGAACACCTTCATCGCCGGGATGGAGGTGATCTGGTACTTGGCGGCCAGCGCCGGGAAGTCGTCGACGTTCAGCTTGACGATGTCGAGCTTGTCAGCGTTCTCGCTGGCAATCTGGTCGAGGATCGGGCTGACGGCGCGACACGGGCCACACCATTCCGCCCAGAAGTCCACCAGAACGGTCTTTTCGTTGTTGATGACTTCCTGGTCGAAGGTGACGTCGGTGACGGCGCGTGCAGACATGTGGTTACTCCTTAGTTGAGGGTTAGGTGACTTCGGTGAGGGGTTATGCGAGTGCGGGTTCGCCGGCGCTGGCCAGCAGGTCCTCGGGAAGCGAGGCCAGGTAGTGCTCCGCGTCGAGTGCGGCGACGGTTCCGGAGGCCGCTGCGGTTACCGCCTGGCGATAGGTCGGGTCGATCACGTCCCCGGCGGCGAAAACACCGGTCTGGCTGGTTTTCGAGCTGCGACCGGCGACGGCGATGGTGCCTTCGGGGGTCAAGTCGAGCTTGGTGTGCACGAGGTGCGTGCGCGGGTCGTTGCCGATGGCCACGAAGATTCCGCCGAGAGGGAGCAAGGTTTCGTCACCCGAGACGGTGTTGCGCAGAACCAGGCCGTCGACGGCATCCGTGCCGGTGATGCCGACGACCTGGGAGTTCCAGAGGAATTCAATCTTGGGATTGGCGAACGCACGGTCCTGCATGATTTTGGAGGCCCGCAGGGTGTCCTTGCGGTGCACGACGTAGACCTTGCTGGCGAAGCGGGTGAGGAAGGTGGCCTCTTCCATCGCGGAGTCGCCGCCTCCGATCACGGCGATCGTCTTCTCCTTGAAGAAGAAGCCGTCGCAGGTGGCGCACCAGGAAACGCCGCGGCCGGATAGGCGCTCTTCGTCGTCCAGGCCCAGCTTGCGGTAGGCGGAACCCGTGGCAAAAATCACGGCGAGGGCTTCGTGCTTCTCGCCGCTGCCCAGAGTGATGGTCTTGGTGTCGCCGGAAAGCTCGAGCTCGGTGACATCGTCATAGGCGACCTCGGTGCCGAACCGCTCGGCCTGCTCCTGCATCTTGGACATCAGTTCCGGTCCCTGGATGCCGTCGGGGAAGCCCGGGTAGTTCTCCACCTCGGTTGTGTTCATCAGTTCGCCGCCGGCCTCGACCGAACTTGCGATCAGAAGCGGCTTCAGGTTCGCCCGGGCGGCATAGATCGCGGCCGTGAAACCGGCCGGTCCGGAGCCGATGATGATGATCTGACGCACGCGTAGACTCCTTCAGATTATGGGGGAAGCGATCTCGATTGCCTCGCTGCCGGATACAACACATCCTAATCGGATGCTATTCCACGCCGGCTGGGGACCGGTCAGCGACGACGGATGCGGTCGATCAGCGGGTCGATGAAGCCGCGCAGCTCAGCGGTGCGCATGAGGAGCAGCAGGCCGAAGTAGACGCCTGACATGGCGAGGCCGATGACGATCATGGTGAGAACGGCCTGGAACTTCCCGGACAGGGCGAATCCGGCCTCCTGGGTGCCGCCAAGCACGAGCAGGAGGAGAACGCCGGCCGTGATCGCGGGCACAGCCGCGACGAAGTACTTCACGAGGCTGCGCAGGATGCGCCGGCCGTCGATGCCGCCGAGGCGCACACGGAGCAGCCCTGCCGCCAGCAGGGCCTGCGCGATGCCGGACACGGTGACCGTGAGTGCGACGCCCGCTGCGATCCAGGCGCTGGGCAGGAGCGAGCAGGCAAGGACGCCGATGATGACCAGCGTCACCTGGAACAGGGTGAAGTAGAACGGCGTACGGGTGTCGCCGAGCGCGTAGAAGGTGCGTTGTACGACGAACAGGACGCAGAACGCGACGAGGCCGAGCACGTAGGCGACGATGACGTTGCCGATGCTCTGTACCTGGTCGTAGGGGGCGACGAAGACCCGGGCGAACGGGTAGGCGCAGACCGCGATGACGGCGGAGGCGAGCACGATGATCAGGGTGGTGCCGCGGATGGCGGAGGAGGCATCCGTTCTGACCAGGGCCAGCTTGCCCACCGAGGCGTGCTCGCTCATCCGGGTGAAGTAGGCGGTGGCGACCGAGACGGTAATCACCGAATGCGGGAGCATGAAGATGAGCCAGGCCGTGTTGAGTGCGGCGACCGAGGCGTCGGAGTCGCCGGCGAGGGTGACCACCCGGGTCTCGACGACGCCGGCCAGGGTGGTCAGCAGGAGCATCCCAAAGGTCCAGCTCGCCATCCGGCCGGCCACGCCGAGACCGACGCCGCGGAAGCGGAAGTCGGGGCGGAAGCGCAGACCGATGCGGTGCCAGAAATAGAACAGGACGACCGCCTGCAGCACGACGCCGAGCGTGGCGCTCCCGGCGAGGACGGCGATCATCGCGGGCGTGAACGCGGTGGCCAGCCGGGTCCCGTTCGGGTCGGCTCCGTAGAGCGCCGAAAAGGTGAGCAGGCCCGCGATTGCCACGACGTTGTTGAGTACGGGAACCCAGGTGAACGGGCCGAAGGACTTGCGGGCGTTCAGGACCTCTCCGAGGACCGTATACAGGCCGTAGAAAAAGATTTGTGGCAGGCACCAGAAGGCGAACGCCGTGGCGAGGGCCAGCGAATCCGGCTTCATGTTGGACCCGTAGATCAGGGTCAACAGTGGAGCAAGCGCGGTGGCTGCGATGGTGGTCGCGGCGAGGATCACCAGGGCCAGCGTGAGGAGTTTGTTGATGTACGCCGTGCCACCGTCGGCGTGCAGGCTGGCGCGCACGATCTGCGGCACCAGGACGGCCGTCAGCACCCCACCGGCCACGATGACGTAGACCGTGTTCGGAAGCTGATTCGCCACGGCGAAGGCGTTGGTGCTCTGACCGACCTGGCCGATCACCCCCGCCAGCACGATCAGCTTCACGAAGCCGAGGATGCGAGAAACAATGGTTCCGGAGGCGAGGAACGCGCTCGCCCGGCCGATGCTGTCGGTCTTAGGCACGGGGCTCCGTTGGGGCATCGGCCGTGCTGTCGGGGTTCAGCGGGCCGGGCGCAGCGTCGGCGGCCCCGGATTCGGGCTCTTCTCCTGGGTGTGCTCCGGTGTCAGGGACTGTGGCCGGTTCTGCCTCTGGCTCAGGGGCGTCCGCAGTCTCAGTTTCGGCACGTTCCCGTCGGCGGCGCAGAATGTTGCGCCACACCCCGAACCCGAAGAACAGCACCACGAACGCGGCGAACAGGAGGGATCCGAGGCCTTCCCAGTCCGCGCGCACGTTGATCGGGATGAGTGCGGGTTGCGAGATGACCGTTCCCGCCGGAGTGAGCAGGGTCACGCGCAGGGTGACGGCGCCGTTTCCCACTGCGGCCGTCACCGGGATGGTCACGGTGCGGGCGGATTGGGCTTCGATGGTGGACTCCACCGCCTCGCCGACCAGGAGGCGCCCGTTGGAGGGAACGACCTGAACCATCACCGTCACGGCCTGGCTCAGGGCATTGTCCAGGGTCACCGGTATGTCGACCTGGCTGCCGACCACGTTGATGGGGCCCTTGGTCGCGACCGTGATGGAGCCCACGAGCGCCGCGGAGTTCGCGAGGCTGGTGCCGACGGCATCCGCCCAACTGGCCTCCTGGGATGCCCAGGAATTGGACAGCAGGGCCATCAGGTCCAGGCGCTGCGTGCCTGTGACGATCGCCGGGTCGGACAGTACGGAGGAAAAGTCGGTGACCGTCTTATCGGCCTCGAAGAGCTCGGCGGCCAGGGCCACGCGATCCTCCGGCTCGGCCTGGCTGTCAAACTCGACCTCTTCGGCTGGGACGGATGCCCGCACCTCCGGCAGGGTGGACGGCGCGTACCACCGCAAGCCGGCCAGCGCGTCGATGGTCTCGGTGAGTCGGTCCGCGCTGGGCGGCCACCCGCGGTCGAAAGTGGCCAGGAGGGTGCGCGCGGTTCCGGGGCGCTCGGCCGAGACGACCGCCAGCTGCGAGCTGACCTGGGACATGGCTTCGCGCCACGCGACATCCGTCGTCGCCGCCGCGGCAGTGCGCAGGGCGGCAGCCAGCGGGTCGTCGACGACCAGACCCGAACCGTGGCCGGTGCCGAGATCAAGGGTTGCATTCGGGGTGAAGTCGCCGGCGGCCCCGGATGCGTTCGATCCGCCCAAAATAGTTGTGTTGAGGCCACTGGCCGCGAAAACGTCCAGGTCTGCACTCGCAACGTCACCCTCGGCCGGCCAGCCGATGTCAGTGGCGCTATATTCCCAAGCAAGCAACTCTTTCGTGGTGGGTGGTGTGCCATCGCTGGGGGGTGCGGGCTGGTCCGTTGTCGGCGCCGGTGTCTCGGTGCCTGGCGGGAGGGCAGGGTCGGAGTTCGGCGGCACGGGCTGGTCGGTCGCGGCGAACAAGGCAGGGTCGATCGCCTGGTCGAACGTGGTGGGCGTCAGCAGCGGCCCGGTGCCGGCTTGAGCCTGCAGGGCAAGGTCGGCATCTGCATAGCTGAGCGGGAATATATCATTCGGAGCCTCGTCCAGCCGGTTCAGCCACGCGATTGCGCCGGGCGGTGCCGCCGAACCGAGGATTCGGATGGAAACAAGGATCAGCGGGTCAATGGCAATGGTTACCGGGCGTCCGACCACGCCGTCGAGCTGGCGGCTCAGAACACCGGTCGGCGCCGTGAAGGTTTCCAGTGCTTTTGACGTAATCAGGCCCGTCGATTGCGCGGGGACGGTGATCGGCATGATCACCGACATGTTGACGGGGGTGACCTCTTCGTCGGAATACCAGACGAAGGTGCCTCGGCCCTCGGCCCGCACCCTGTCGTCTGTGCTCAGGGTGGCGGCAATGCCGCGGGCACCCCAGGCGTTGCCGCTGGTGAGGCCCACGGAGCCGGCCGGCACGGTCAAGGTGAAGATCTCGGTGCTGTCCGGCTGAATGGACGCCGTCGTGGGCTCGCTCAGCATGAGATCGCCGGGTTTGCTGTTCTTCTCCGGATCCAGCCAGCTGTTGAGGGCGTTGCGGCTGATCAGGGCCCGTTCCGCGAGGAAGAGGTTGATGGTGCCCGGAGAGATGGTGTCAGGGGTCGCGTTCTCGACGGTGACGGTGACGGTGAGGTCCTGGCCGGCCTGGAGGGGCGCCAGTGTGGCGGGTGCCACGCTCAGGTTCACCGCATTGGCCCTTACGGCGGCGGGGGTCTTCGCCGTCGGGGCAGATGCCGATGTGGTTTCAGACGTGGTCGCGGATGCGGGCAGACCGGCGGAGGCGACCGGCAGAACTCCGGCCAGCAGGCCGATCAGAACGGCGCCGATCGGCCTCTTCGTGCGTGACCAGAGGCCGCGCATCGCTCCAGGGAGCGCGGGCCGACGCTTGAGAACAGACTCGGCCACCATGTACGGGATTCTACGGCTTCGACGCGGGGGTAACGCCGCACGGGGGCAGCCGGCGTAGCTTCACCAACTAACATGGGGGTCATGCAGAGCGTTGCGACAGCCCTCAAGCGACTGGGCGACCTGGCTGCCACCCCGACCGTTTCCCGATTGGCGACCGCGTTCCAGACGGCTGGACACGAATTGGCCCTCGTCGGCGGACCGGTCCGCGACGCCTTCCTCGACCGGCCGTTCAACGACCTCGATTTCACGACGGATGCCACGCCGGACCAGATCCTGCACCTCGTGAAGCCGATCTCGGATGCCCACTGGGATATCGGCCGCGCCTTCGGAACGATCGGCGCCCAAATCGCCGGCGAAAAGGTGGAGATCACGACCTACCGGTCGGACAGCTACGACGGCCAGACCCGCAAGCCCAAGGTGGTTTACGGCCACCGCCTGGAGGACGACCTGCTGCGCCGCGATTTCACGGTGAACGCGCTGGCTCTGCGCCTGCCGGGGCTGACTCTGGTCGACCCCGCGAACGGCATCGATGACCTCCTGGCCGGTATTCTGCGCACGCCGATTTCCCCGGAGATCTCGTTCGGCGACGACCCGCTGCGCATGATGCGGGCGGCCCGGTTCACCGCCCAGCTCGGATTCGCCCTCCACGCCGACACCGCGGAAGCGATGCAAGCGATGGCGGACCGCATCCGTAATATCTCAGCCGAGCGCATCGGCGACGAGCTCTCGAAGCTGCTGTGTGCGGACAATCCGCATGCCGGGCTCGAACTGCTGGTGGACTCCGGGCTCTGCAGCCGGGTGCTGCCGGAGATCCCCGCCCTGCGCCTCGAAGTCGACGAGCACCACCACCACAAGGATGTCTACCAGCACACCCTGACGGTGCTGGACCAGGCCATCGGCTACGAGAAGTCCCGCGGCAGCTTCGACGGCCCCGACCTGATCGTGCGCCTGGCGGCGCTGCTCCACGACATCGGCAAGCCCGCGACCCGCAAGCTCGAGCCGGGCGGCGTGGTCAGTTTCCACCACCACGACCTGGTCGGCGCGAAGCTGGCGAAGAAGCGGCTACAGGCCCTCCGTTTCGACAACGACACTATTGCCGCCGTGGCACGCCTGATCGAACTGCACCTGCGTTTTTTCGGCTACACCGAGGGTGCCTGGACGGACTCCGCGGTGCGGCGCTACGTGCGGGACGCCGGCGACCAGCTCGAACGACTGCACATCGTGACCCGTGCGGACGTCACCACCCGTAACCGCCGCAAGGCGGACCGGCTCGGCTTCGCCTACGACGACCTGGAACAGCGCATCACGGAGCTGAACGAACAGGAAGAGATGGCGGCGGTGCGCCCCGATCTTGACGGTGAGCAGATCATGGCCGTCCTCGGCGTGGGTCCGGGCCGTGACGTCGGCGAGGCCTACCGGTACCTGCTCGAGCAGCGGCTGGATGACGGGCCGCTCGGCGAAGACGAGGCCACCCGCCGCCTGATCGCCTGGTGGGCCGAGCGCGCACAGTAGGCCCTCCCGGCGCCTTCCGGGGCCAACTCTTCGCCGAGGTGAGACTCGAGATGCGGTGGCATTTCGCGAGCGGAGGTGTGACTATTCCTCCACAGGACCTCCGCCGCCGATCTTGGACACAGGAGCCGCCCTTGCGATCGGAGCCAGTTGGCCGCACCACCAGCATGGCGCTATGAATCCCAACTCCCCGCATGACTGGCGGCCACTGTATCTCGGTCGTGACGCTCGGTTTCTCGGCAGCGATGGGCGTCCTGTTCAACGGCTGGTCGGGTCCGGTCACGCCGTTCGCCTACGACGTGGCGTTGCCGTTGACGCGACCGGCCGGGACACCATCAGCGATCGTGATCGGTACTTCTTGCGTATGCGCGCTGTGGAAGCCACCAGAAAGTCCCAGCCCGTCTACTCTCACGAATCGGCTGCTGTTTTGTGGGGACTGCCCCTCCTCGGCAGATGGCCCGACGAGGGCCACCTCCGAACGGCACGGCTGCGTTCGGGATCGACCGCGACATCCCGCTTGATCGACCCGACTCCGACGGACCAACGCGTGGGGCACGAGCCGCTCGGATCGCCATTGTCTTCGGCGACAATCGATCCGGTTCGGTGGGCGAGTCCCTCAGCCGGGGACAGATTCACCTGTGCGGATTCCCGCGCCCTCATGAACGGGCGTACCAGTGAAGAAGTCGTGTGGTCAGAAAAGCTTCACGAGGACCGGCTTCGCGGGACGGGGCACGGAATGGAGCGCTGGATCTGGGCGGAAGCGCTCCGCCGAGAGAGCCTGAAGCGGCTCCTGCTCGCCGCCGGACTGCGTCCGAACCAAGGAAATACCCCAACAGGTGAAGCGACCGTCGCCGTTCCTGCCGACCATCGCCGATAGAACGACGATGGTCGACACAGTTGGCGATTCTCGCGACAGCGGTGATGGACTCGGCGGCGACGAGGGCGCCATCCGGGTGAACGGGCGGAGGCGGTGGCGGAGGGCCGCCGTTTCCGGTAGCCTTGGCAGGTTGTCTGTGCGCCGGATTCCCGGCCTCCGCTCACAACACATGCACAACCCTCCTGTTGCAGAGATTCTGCAGCCGTTTAGTCCGAAGGAGGTGGGTTAGTCATGCATCAGTACGAGTTGATGGTTATCCTCGATCCCGAGATCGATGAGCGCACCGTAGCTCCCAGCCTTGACAAGTTCCTCAACGTTGTTCGCAACGATGGTGGAAGCATTGACAAGGTTGACGTTTGGGGTCGCCGCCGTCTCGCTTACGAGATCAACAAGAAGTCCGAAGGCATCTACGCCGTTGTCGACTTCACCGCCAACGCTTCTGCCACGGCCGAGCTCGACCGCCAGCTGAAGCTGTCGGAAGCCGTCATGCGCACCAAAGTTCTGCGCGCAGAAGAAGGCATTGCCCAGGTTGCCGTCGCAAGCAAGCTTGCCGCCGAGAAGGCCGCCCGCAAGGCAGCCAACCCGAAGGTAATCGCTGCGAAGGCTGAAGCCGCCGCTGCCGCCCCGACCGCCAAGGTCGCCGCGTCCGTGAAGCCAGCATCGGCAGCTGCTGCCGCCGCGGTCAAGGCTGCTCCGGCCAAGGTCGAAGCCCCGGTTGTCGACGCTTCTGCCACGGCAGAAGCTGTTGCTCCCGCCCCGGCCGCGTCCGCCGACAAGGCAAGCGACAAGTAGCCCGTGGCCGGCGAGACCGTAATTACCGTGGTGGGCAACCTGACCAGCGATCCCGAGCTGCGGTATACGCAGAACGGGCTGGCGGTTGCCAACTTCACCATCGCATCCACTCCGCGCAATTTCGATCGCGCGACCAGTGAGTGGAAAGATGGCGAGTCGCTCTTCCTGCGCGCGAGCGTTTGGCGTGAATTCGCCGAGCACGTAGCTGGTTCACTGACCAAGGGTACCCGTGTCATCGCTTCCGGGCGTCTCAAGCAGCGTTCGTATGAGACGAAGGAAGGCGAGAAGCGAACGAGCATGGAGCTCGAGATCGATGAAATCGGTCCTTCGCTGAAATACGCCACCGCTCAGCTCACTCGCGCGCAGTCCTCGTCTTCTCCTCGAGGCGGTGGCTCACCTGCCGTTGCCTCGAACGACGAGCCCTGGGCTGCCAGCGCCCCCGCCGCGAACACCGGTGGAGATGTCTGGAACACTCCGGGAAACTTCAGCGACGAGACACCCTTCTAAGCCGAGCCGTACAGGCTGTTGGCTGAAAAACACTTCTTTGAGAAAGTAAGGAAATCATGGCTGGAAAGTCGAGCGGCGACCGCCGCAAGCCGCTCCGCGGTGCTAAGGGTGGCAAGAATGCCGCTCCCGCGAAGTCGATCCGGGTTGGTGTCATCGATTACAAAGATGTCCCCACCCTCCGCAAGTTCATCTCCGAGCGTGGAAAGATCCGCGCCCGTCGTATCACCGGTGTTTCCGTTCAGGAGCAGCGTCTCATCGCCCGCGCCGTCAAGAACGCTCGCGAAATGGCGCTGCTGCCCTACGCCGGTTCAGGCAGGTAGGACACCTCATGTCAAAAATCATTCTGACGCACGAGGTCTCCGGCCTCGGTGCACCCGGTGACATCGTCGAGGTCAAGAACGGGTACGCCCGCAACTACCTCTACCCGCAGGGATTTGCTGTTTCCTGGACTCGCGGTGGCGAGAAGCAGATTCAGCAGATCAAGGCCGCTCGCGTAGCCCGCGAGCACGCCACCCTCGAGGAGGCGCAGGCCCTCAAGGCTGCACTCGAGAACGCCAAGGTCAAGTTGGTCGTCAAGGCCGGCGAAGGCGGACGCCTTTTCGGCTCCGTCAAGACCACGGATGTTGCGGATGCAGTTGCCGCAGCGGGTCTCGGTGCCCTCGACAGGCGCAAAATCGAGCTCAGCCCGATCAAGATGACGGGTGAGCACCAGGCAACGGTTCGCCTTCGTGACGAACTGAGTGCGACCATCACACTGCTGGTGGTAGCTGCCAAGTAAGCGTTACAGCTGTGCACCCGTGTGGCGGTGGGTTCCGAAAGGAACCCACCGCCACACCTGTTTAAGCGATGCCGCACACCCAATTGGGGGTGATTTCAGTCCCAGAACATGAGGTGCTGTACACAGGTTTTCCCACACCTCGACAAGATTCAACACGTACTTTAGACAGGTTTTCTTCACATCGTTGTGAATAGAATTAATGCCTGATCAAATGGTATTTATCTGCTGAAAAACTTAAGTTGTCCACAGTTGATTCCACAGCTTGTGCACAAGACACGCGGCGTTTCGCCCAGATTCTCCACAGGCTTATCCACAGGGTGGTTTGTTCTCCGCCGAGCCGGGTCCGTATGGTGAGCACGCGGCCGCAATCGGGGTATGCACAGTGCCCGGCAGCGATGTCGGTGGGCCCTGATAGAACTGCACCACGAGTAAAGGAGGCACAAGTGTCGATCTCTCACTTGGGTCTGGCGGACAAGCGCGGGGCAGACTCACGCGGCGGACTGGAAGCCCGGCACACCGAGCGCACGCTCCCGCACGACCTCCTGGCCGAGCAGAGCGCGCTCGGCGGCATGATGCTGAGCAAGGATGCCGTCGCCGACGTCGTCGAGACCGTGCGCGCCGCAGACTTTTACATTCCCAAGCACGAGATCATCTTCGACGCGATTCTGTCGCTCTACGCGCAGGGCGAGCCGACCGACGTCATCGCCGTCACCGACGAGCTCACCAAGCTCGGCGAACTATCCCGGGCCGGCGGCGCCGACTACTTGCACACGCTCACGAGCCTCGTGCCGACCGCGGCCAACGCCGGTTTCTACTCTTCGATCGTCGCCGAGCGCGCCCTCCTCCGGCGCCTCGTCGAGGTCGGCACCCGCATCGCCCAGATGGGTTATTCGGGTGAGGGCGAGGTGTTGGATCTGGTCAATACCGCCCAGGCCGAGGTCTATGCCGTCACGGGTGGCAGCGAAACCGAAGACTATGTGCCGCTGACCGATGCGGTCACAGCCGCGATCGAGGAGATCGAGGCTGCCAAGCTCAAGGACGGTCAGATGACCGGTGTCCCCACCGGCTTCGCCGATATGGACGAGCTGACCAACGGCTTCCATCCCGGCCAGCTGATCATCGTGGCGGCCCGTCCGGCGCTGGGTAAGTCCACGCTCGCCCTCGACTTCGCCCGGGCAGCCTCCATCAAGCACGACATGCCCAGCATTTTCTTCTCCCTGGAAATGGGCCGCAGCGAAATCGCGATGCGTCTGCTCGCGGCCGAAGCATCCGTGCCCTTGCAGAGCATGCGCAAGGGCGCCGTCGACGCGCGCGACTGGACCACCATTGCCGCCACCCGCGGTCGTATCAACGACGCCCCGCTTTACATCGACGACAGCCCCAACATGACCCTGGTCGAGATCCGGGCCAAGTGCCGCCGGCTGAAGCAACGGGTCGGCCTCAAGATGGTCATCATCGACTACCTGCAGCTGATGACGTCGGGCAAGAAGGTCGAGTCGCGCCAGCAGGAGGTCAGTGAGTTCTCCCGCGCGCTCAAGTTGATGGCCAAGGAGCTACAGGTTCCCGTCATCGCCCTCTCCCAGCTCAACCGTGGTCCCGAACAGCGCGCGGACAAGATGCCGGCCATCTCAGACCTGCGCGAGTCCGGTTCGCTCGAGCAGGACGCCGACATGGTCATCCTGCTGCACCGCGAGAGCGCGTACGAGAAGGACAATCCGCGTGCCGGCGAGGCGGACCTGATCGTCGCCAAGCACCGTAACGGCCCCACGCGCACCGTCACGGTCGCGTTCCACGGCCATTACTCCCGCTTCGCCGATATGGTGCCGGGCGCCTGATACCCACCCCAGCGCGGTCATATTCTCCGGGCGGCACGCGAATCCCACTACGCTACGAACGGGGACGAAAGTGCCGCGCAAGCGTTCGGATCGGTCCGTTCTCGCTCGTGGCCGTTCGCCACGAAGGAGACGCGCGTGAGAGTCGGCATCGGACGAGAACGCCTGCAGGGTGAGCGCCGCGTCGCGGCGACCCCCGAGACAGTAACCCAGCTCACCACCCTTGGACTCGAGGTGCTGGTTGAGTCCGGTGCGGGCGCCCCTTCCGGTCACGGCGACGCCGCCTACACGGATGCCGGTGCCGCCGTTGTGACGCACCTCACCCCGGGCGACCTCGATGTCTACTGCCACGTGCGCCCCCTCGCCCCGGAGTTCGCGGCTACTCTCCGCCCCGGCACGATCACGGTCGGCCTGGCGTCGCCGGCCTCCGAGCTGGCCACCGTCGCCGCCCTGGCCACGGCCGGCGCGACGGCCTTCGCCCTCGAGCTGGTCCCGCGCATCTCGCGCGCCCAGTCGATGGACGCGCTCACGTCCCAATCGCTGGTCTCCGGCTACCGCGTGGTGCTCGAGGCGGCCATCCGATTCCCCCGCTTCTTCCCGCTCTACATGACCGCAGCCGGCACGATTCCGCCGGCACGAGTGCTCGTGCTCGGGGCCGGCGTGGCCGGACTGCAGGCCATCGCCACGGCCAAGCGCCTGGGTGCCCGGGTCTCGGCCTACGACGTGCGCCCGGCCTCGGCCGATGAGGTCACCTCCATGGGCGGCACCTTCGTCGACCTCGACCTGGACGCCGTCGAGGGTGCGGGTGGCTACGCCCGGGAACTGAGCGAAGACCGTGCCGTGCGCCAGCGCGAACTGCTCGCACCCTACGTGGCCGCAGCCGACGTCATGATCACGACGGCGGCCATCCCCGGTCGCGCGGCCCCGCTGCTCGTCACGCACGAGATGGTGGCCGCGATGCGTCCGGGCTCGGTCGTGATCGACCTGGCCGCCGAGACCGGCGGGAACGTCGAGGGTGTTCTCGCCGGTGTGGACACCCTGGTGCCCACCCAGGCCGGTGACGGCTCCGTCACGCTCGTGGGCATGAAGGACGCCCCCTCCACGATGCCGGCGGACGCCTCGCGGCTTTTCGCCAAGAACGTGGCCAACCTGCTCGCTTTGATGACCGTCGACCGCACGGTGACGCCCGATTTCACGGACGAGGTCGTCGCCGGAGCCTGCCTGACGCATGACGGCACCATCCGGCACGAACCCACGGCCGCCGCCGTGGCCGACGCCGCGACAGGAGAACACTGATGGATCCGATCACCCTACTGACCGTCGTCGTGCTGGCGGTCTTCGTCGGCTTCGAGGTCGTCTCGAAGGTCTCGAGCACCCTGCACACCCCACTGATGAGCGGGGCGAACGCCATCCACGGCATCATCCTGATCGGCGCCATCATCGTCGCCGGGCAGACCCTGGAGCCGTGGCTGCTCGCGGTCGCCCTGCTCGCCGTGGTGATGGCCACCGCGAATCTCGTCGGCGGCTTCGTCGTGACCGACCGGATGCTCAAAATGTTCGCCCCCCGCAAACCGGCCGGCGCCGGCCCGAAGACCGATCCGAAGGACGCGACGAAATGAGCCTGCTCAGCCCCGAGTGGACCAGCCTGCTCTACCTGATCGCCGCGGTCTGTTTCATCCTGGCCCTGCGCGGGCTCTCCTCGCCGAAGACCGCCCGCCGCGGCAACCTGATCGGGGCCGCCGGCGCGCTGCTGGCCGTGATCACCGTCTTCCTCTCCGCCCGGATCGAGAACATCCCGGCCATCATCATCGCCATCGCGGTGGGGTCGGCGATCGCCGCCCCGATCTCGCGGCGCGTGGAGATGACGCAGATGCCCCAGCTCGTCGCGCTGTTCAACGGCGTCGGCGGCGGTGCCGCGGCACTGGTCGCCGTGCTGGAGCTCGGCAGCACCGACAGCCCGTGGAGCAAGGTGGCCGTGGTCTTCACGATGCTCATCGGCGCCGTCTCGTTCTCCGGCTCCGCGGTCACCGTCGGCAAGCTGCAGGGTCTGATCAGCTCCAGGCCGCTCATCTTCCCGGGCCTCGCGATCGTGATGGGCGGCATCGTGCTGGCCGCCCTTGTGGCCGGAGGCTTCGTCGTCGCCACCGGTGCGGCCGGTTGGGCTATCGGCCTGCTCGTCCTGGGACTGCTCGTCGGGGCGCTGCTCGTGCTCCCCGTCGGCGGGGCCGACGTGCCGATCGTGATTTCCCTGCTCAACGCCTTCACCGGTCTGGCCGTCGCGGCCTCCGGCATCGTCCTCGGCAACCTGCTCCTCGTGGTGGCCGGCACCCTCGTGGGCGCCAGCGGCACGATCCTGACCCGGGCGATGGCATCCGCCATGGGTCGCGGCGTGAGCGGGATCCTGTTCGGGGCGTTCAAGGGCGGTTCCACCGCCGGGTCGACCGCCCAGAGCGACCGGCCCGTGCGCAGCTCCAATGCGGAAGACGTCGCCGTGCTGCTCAACTACGCCCAGCGCGTGGTCATCGTGCCCGGCTATGGCCTCGCCGTGGCGCAGGGCCAGCACACCATCGCCGAACTCGCCACCACCCTCGAGGCGCGCGGCATCGAGGTCGTCTTCGCCATCCACCCGGTGGCCGGGCGCATGCCCGGGCACATGAACGTGCTTCTCGCCGAGGCGAATGTGCCCTATGAGGCGCTCAAGGAGATGGCCGAGGTCAACCCCGAGTTCAAGAACACGGATGTCGCCCTCGTCGTCGGCGCCAACGACGTGGTCAACCCGGCCGCGAAGACGTCGCCCGGCTCGCCGATCTACGGCATGCCGATCCTCGACGTCGGTGATGCCCGGCAGGTGGTGTTCCTCAAACGGTCGATGCGTCCCGGTTTCGCCGGCATCGAGAACGAGCTGCTCTACGACCCGAGGACGACGCTGCTGTTCGGCGACGCCAAGGACTCTCTGACGAAGGTGCTCGGCGCGGTCAACGCGCTCTGAGTTCGGCGCCCGCCCGGCCCCGGCGCACAGGTCAGGGCGGTAGGGTTCAGTCAGGGACTCGACCCTGACCCCGATCGGGGCGGTTCCGGTGCGAGGGAGAGCCATGACGAGCAGGTGGGCGCGATTTGGTCGTGGCTGGCTGACCGCATCCGTCGCCGTCTTCGCGGCCGCCCTCTCGCACATCGCCGGCGGCGGCAACGCTCCCGGCTGGCTCAGCGTGGGTCTGGCCCTCGCCTTCGCGGGGATCGCGTCCGTGCTGTTGGCCGGCACAAGCTTGTCTCTGCTGCGCCTCTCCCTCTCCGTCGGGGTCAGCCAGCTTCTGCTGCACGTTCTATTCGGCCTCGGCGGGGCCTCGCGCGCGACGATGACGAGCACCTCCCATCACGGCGCCGTCACCCTGGCCGACGCGACCCCCCACGTGATGCACGCGGTCGGCGCCCTGCCTGGTGGCTGGATGTGGGTGGCACACGCCCTGGCCGCCCTCGTCACCATCGCCGCCCTGTACCGCGGCGAGAAGTCGTTCTGGGCGCTGCTCGAGGAGACGACGATCCGTCTCATCGCGGTCTTGATCGAACGCCTCGCTCCGGCGCAGATCGGAACGGATGCGGCGACGGTGCGCCCTGCTTTCCGCCGGGTCTTCGTTTCGGCCGATCTCGGCGTACTGCTCTCCAGTGTGCTCCGCCGCGGTCCGCCCCTGCGCGCCCTGGCACAGTGAGGCTCTGACCTTCTCACCCGTGCGCTCTGATCCCGATGCGCTGCACCCTGCGCGCGACCCGCTGACCCGCTGACCTGCTGACCCGCGGACGCTTTGACACCTGGCCCGAACGATTCCGTTCGACCTCGGTGAGGTCGTCGGCGTCTGCGCACCCGGCCACCGGCACGTCTGTGCGCGGTGAATCCGCCGTCGCACCGATCCATCTCTTCCCTCCACGAATCGGAGATTCCAATGATTTTTGCCCTACCGCGACGCCCGGCAGCAGCCGTTTTCCTGACCCTGGCCGTGATCGCTCTGTCCATATACAGCCCAGTGGCTCCGGCGGCCGATGCGCACGACCAGGTGGCGTTGACCGTGCCGGCCGACGGTGAGAACGTCGACCTCGCTCCCGCCGAGATCGTCATCACGTTCACGGACGACATCCTCGAGGTCGGCGCCATCGTCATGGTCGTCGATACCGAGGACAAGAACTGGGCAGAGGGCGACATGCGGCTCGACGGGCCGCAGGCCATTCAGCCGGTGGCGGCTGACCTGCCTGACGGTGCCTACGACGTGCGCTGGCGGGTCGTGTCCGCCGACGGTCACCCGGTCTCTGGCGCCTTCGCCTTCACCGTGGGCGCCGCGGCCCAGCCCCGGTCGCAGTCGACCGCGGGTGCAACCGCGTCGCCGGACCCGTCCGGCGAGGCGGCATCCGCCGCCTCGGAAGAGACCGCCGACGGAACGGGACTCCCGGTGGTCGCGGTGGGTCTCCTCGGTGCCCTCGGAGGGCTGGCCGCCGTCGCTCTGTTCATTGCCTGGCGAGCCAGGCGCCGCGGCAACCCGTGAAAAACCTGAAGCACCTGAAGCACCTGAAGCACCTGACACACCGCATCGTTTCCCGACCACCCAATGCACCACACCAGGAGAACCGCTCATGAAGCTCAACACCGTTCCCACCCGCCTCGTCGTTGCCGCCGCCGCTCTGATGCTGGCCCTCTCGGGCTGCGCCGGCGCGACCGAGGCACCCGCGGCGACGACCGACAACGCCACCTCGGCCGACACCCTGACCATGACGGATGCCTGGGTCAAGGCGAGCGAGTCCGGCATGACCGGCGCCTTTGGCCTGCTCGAGAACTCCGGACCCGACGACATCACGGTCGTCTCAGCCGAGACTTCCGCGGCCTCGATGATCGAACTTCACGAAACCGTCGCCAACGACGCCGGCGACATGGTCATGCAGGAGAATCCGGATGGCTTCGTGGTGCCGGCCGGCGGCTCCATTGAACTCGTCCCTGGCGGCCGTCACATCATGCTGATGGGGCTCACCGGCCCGCTCGCCGCCGGCGATGAGGCCGCCTTCACCCTCGACCTCGCCGACGGGTCGAGCCTGGACTTCTCGGCCCCGGTGAAGGACTACACCGGCGCCAACGAAACATACGAGGGCGACACCGAAACGGACATGGATACCGACAACCAGTGAGTTCTCTCACAGAGAGTGAACGGAGCGGACCGTCCGAACCGTCCGCGCAGTCGGGCCGCCGGCTCAGCCGGCGCCACCTTCTTCTGGGTGGTGCCGCCGCCGGGATCGGTGCGGCCGGAGCCATGGGCATCGACCGCGTGGCCCAGGCCGGGATCGGCGGTTCTACGGCTCCGTCGGTGCCGCTCTTTCGCGGCACCGACGCCGTGCCCTTCTTCGGAGTGCACCAGGCCGGGGTGGACACCGACCCGCAAACCCAGGTCACGTTCGTGGCGCTCAACCTGCTCGCGCAGATCGACCGGGCCGCGCTGCGGCGGATGATGCGCATCCTGACCGACGATGCCGCCCGGCTCACCCAGGGCGAGGGCGCCCTAGCCGACTCGGAACCCGAGCTGGCCGTCGTGCCGGCCCGGCTGACGGTCACCTTCGGCTTCGGCCCCGGCCTCGTCGCCGTCACCGGGGGAGAGGCTCCCGGCTGGCTGAGGCCCCTGCCCGCATTCACGATCGACCGGCTCCAGCCGGAGTGGAACGACGGTGACCTGCTGCTGCAGATCGCCGCCGACGACCCGATGACGGTCGCCCATGCCACCCGAATGCTACTGAAGGACCTGCGCTCCTTCGCGTCGGTGCGGTGGGTTCAGTCCGGCTTCCGCCGAGCGGCCGGTTCGGAGATGCCCGGCACCACCATGCGCAACCTGTTCGGCCAGGTGGACGGCACCGCGAACCCGGCCGCCGGAACGGCCGACTTCAATGCCTTGGTCTGGGGCACGGCCTCCGGTCCCGGCTGGCTGGTCGGTGGAACCAGCCTCGTCCTGCGTCGGATCAGCATGAACCTCGACACGTGGGATGGGCTCGACCGCTCGGGCCGCGAGTCCGCGGTCGGACGCACTCTCGCCGTCGGGGCGCCGCTCACGGGCACGAAGGAGTGCGACGAGCCCGACTTCACGGCGACGAACGCGCTCGGGTTCCCGGTCATCCCCGAGTACTCCCACCTGCGTCGGGCCCGGTCGGAGGACCGGTCCCAGCGCATCCACCGCCGCGGCTACAACTATGACGACGCGCCTCAGGGTTCCGGCGTCTCCAACTCCGGACTGCTGTTCGCGTGTTTCCAGGCGGATGTCGACGCGCAGTTCGTGCCCATCCAACAGCGCCTCGACACCCTCGACCTGCTCAACCAGTGGACCACCCCGATCGGTTCCGCGGTGTTCGCGATTCCGCCGGGATGCGCGACGGACGGCTACATCGGCGACACCCTGTTCTGACCGATCTGCGCACCGGGGCCCAGCGGGCGGCCAGGGCCGCCCGCGTAGACTGTATCCGTCTCAACCCGCAATGAAAGAGGTCGCCGCGTGGCGAACGCCCAGGCTCCACACTCCTCCACCGGCCGGTACTGGCCGGTGCCGGTGCTGCGGGCCGCCCTCACCCTTGTGCCGGCGGCCGCGATCACCTTCAACGCCGATCATTCGGCGGAATTCGGCCTTTTCGTGTTCGGCGCCTTCGCGCTACTCAGCGGCCTCACGGTGGGTCTGCTCAGCCGGCGCATGCTGGCCGATCCGCGGGAGCGGTCCCTCTTTGTGGTGCAGGGCGCAGTAGGTGTCGTCGCCGGCCTCCTCGCGCTGCTCTTCCACGCGGGCGGACTCGGTTTCTTCCTCTTCCTGGTCTCGGTCTGGGCGGCGGTGACCGGTTTCCTCGAGCTGTACAGCGGCATCCGTGCGCGTCGGCGCGACCCGGCCGACCGTGACTGGCTGCTGGTCGGCGCCGTCACCGTCCTGCTGGCCGTGATCTTCCTGCTGCTGCCGCCCAACGCAGTGGTATCGGTCGGCCTGTTCGGCGCCTACCTCGTGATGCTCGGCGTCTACCTCGCCATCGCCGGGTTTTCCCTCAAGTGGTCCGGCACGGATGCCGCCCGCGCCCTCACGGCCTCACCCAACGATTCGGACACCCTGTGACCCAGAACACCCCGCGCACGCCCAGCCGTTCCGAGAAGCTCAAGCCGATCGAGCTCGTCGGCTTCTCGGCCGTGATGGCCGTGTTCCTCGGCCTGGTCGTGCTGATGAGCACCCGGGACGTGGTGCTGGCGTTGATCGGTTTCGGTGGCACGTTCATCCTCGTGCTCGTCGTGATCGCGATGCTCGTGCTCGGCATGAAGCCGAACCCGGCCGAGAGGTCCGACCTCGACGAGCAGGACCGGGGCCTCTGAACTGAGGCGCCGTGCGTACTCCGACGCCACGAGCATTCTGACGCCGCGCGTGAGGTGCGCCGCTGCGCAGGTGGCACGCCACCAGCGGAGCGGCGCAGCACCCGCGCAGCCGCTAGGTCAGGTAGTCGAGAAGCGGGTCCGCGAGACCCACGTAGCTGCCCGGGGTCAGCGCGAGCAGTCGCGCCTTGGCGGCGTCGCCGATCTCCAGTCCGGTGACGAAGTCCACCAGATCGTCCCGGTTGATCCGCTTGCCCCGGGTGAGCTCCTTGAGCAGGGCGTAGGGGTCCTCGATCGTAGAGCGCCCCGCCGACACCTCGGCGCGGATCACGGTCTGGATCGCCTCGCCGAGGATCTCCCAGTTGGCGTCGAGGTCCCGGGCGAGCATGGCGCGGTCGATGTCGATTTCGCCGAGGCCGCGCAGAATGTTGTCGAGGGCGAGCAGGGAGTGCCCGAAGCCCACGCCGATGTTGCGCTGGGTGGTGGAGTCGGTCAGGTCGCGCTGCAGCCGCGAGGTCACCAGTGTCGCCGCGAGCGAGTCGAGGATCGCGCTGGACAGCTCGAGGTTGGCCTCCGCATTCTCGAAACGGATGGGGTTGATCTTGTGCGGCATGGTCGATGAGCCGGTGGCCCCGACCTGCGGGATCTGGCGGAAGTAGCCGAGCGAGATGTAGGTCCAGACATCCGTCGCCAGGTTGTGCAGCACCCGGTTCGCGTGGGAGACGCGCGAGTAGAGCTCGGCCTGCCAATCGTGGGACTCGATCTGGGTGGTCAGCGGGTTCCAGGTGAGCCCGAGGCCCTCGACGAAGCCGCGCGACACGGCCGGCCAGTCGACGGCGGGATCGGCCGCGACGTGGGCGGCAAAGGTGCCGGTGGCACCGCTGAATTTGCCCAGGTACTCGCTGTCCTCGACCTGCTGGACCAGGCGTTCGAGCCGGTAGACGAAGACCGCGAGCTCCTTTCCCACCGTGGTGGGTGTCGCCGGCTGGCCGTGTGTGCGGGCCAGCATGGAATCGGCGCGGTATTCGAGGGCGCGCAGGCGCAGGGCGCCGATGACGGCGCGAAACTTGGGCAGCCAGACCTCGCGCACGGCGTCGCTCACGGTCAGTGCGTAGGACAGGTTGTTGATGTCCTCGCTGGTGGCGGCGAAGTGGGTGAGCTCGCTGATGTGGTCGAGGCCCAGCGTGCTCAGGCGGCGGCGCACGAGGTACTCGACGGCCTTCACGTCGTGCCGGGTGGTGGCTTCCAGCACGGCCAACTCGTCGATCTCGGTCTGGCCGAAGTCGGTGACCAGAGCGCGCAGGCCGAGCTTCTGCTCGGCGTTCAGCGGCACGGAGCCGAACAGGCTGCGGTCGGTGAGGGTGATCAGCCACTCCACCTCGACCTGCACCCGGGCCCGGTTGAGACCTGCCTCGGATAGGTACTCGCCCAGTTCGGTGACGGCGGCGCGGTAGCGGCCATCGAGTGGGCTGAGGACCTGGGGCGGTAATGGACTCATCGGTCTCCCTGTCGGATTGCGGGTGCAAGTTGCGCGAAGAGCGCTTCATTTGCGCTCTCAATCATGCCAAGAACCGTGTCAAAGAAAGCATCGTCGGAATAGTAGGGGTCGGGAACGTCCAGCAGGGCAGCCTGGGCCGCATCGAAACTGAGCAGCAGGCGCACCTTGCTGCGGTCACGCTCGGTCGTGGCCCAGTTGCGCAGAATCCGTTCCTGGGCGCGGTCGAGCACCACGACGAGGTCGAGGTCGGCAAACCACTCGGGGTCGAACTGGCGGGCCCGATGATGCCTGCCGTCGTAGCCGCGGGTGGCCAGGGCGGCGATCGTGCGCTGATCCGCCTGCTCGCCGACATGCCAGTCGCCGGTGCCGGCGGAGCTGGTGGTGATCAAGCGACCCAGGCCGGAGCGGGTGATCAGGTCGCGAAGCATGACTTCGGCCATCGGCGAACGGCAGATGTTTCCGGTGCAGACGAAAATAATGCGGAACGGTGTCGACTCATCGGGTGTGATCGACACAATGTCCATCTCCCCATTGTGTTGCACCCGGCCCCCTCCCCAGCCGCCGCCGTGCGGCATGTTCCGTGAACTCTCGGATTCGCAGCGACCTCGTCTGCCGGGGGTGGCACGCTCACTGGCAGCGAATCCGCAGCGCGCAGAAGGGCGGAGATGGAGATTCCGGGCGGCACCAGCTCGACTTGCACGATCGTGACTCACTACGCGCTGGAGGCGCGCCTGGACGAACTTCGGCAGCGACGGATGCTGCTGCGCCTGCTGCGCGACGACGTCGACAGGGCGGCGGGCCAGCTCACGGCCGGCGATTTGACCGGCTCGTGGCGCTCAGAGGCCCAGCGGGGCTACGATCGCCAGCGCAGCGATCTCGCCGGCGAGCTCCGCCGAGCCGCCGGGCTCCTCGACGCCGCCCTCACCGAGGTGGTGGCCGCGATCGATCAGGTTGGGGCTACTCTGGCCGAGGCCGAAGCCGAGGCCCGTACCCGGGCGCCGGTCCCGGCCCGGGCACCCGGCCCGGCTCCGCCCCGGGCGGAGCGATGACGGGGGAGCGGCCTGGCGGCCACGGCGACACCCTGATCCTGTCCGGCGGCGGGAGCACGCTCGTCGCCACCGACACGCTGCTGGCCGAGGCGGTGCGGCTGCGGCTGCTTCAGGGCGACGCCGAGGACTGGCTGGTGCGGGTGGCACGCATCCAGGCACTGAATTCGGACCAGCCCCTCGGTCCGGTGATGAGCCTGCCCAACGCCGGGATGAACGTGTTCGCGGCCCGCTCCGCCCTGGAGCGAGTCGCGGAGCGCAGCCAGACCCTCGCCGACGCTCTCATCGCGGCGGCGGAGGGCTACGGCAGGGCCGAGCGCCTGCGGGACTGGGGAGCAAGCCTCTCCGGGGCCTGGCTGGGCTCCACCCTCGGGCTGCTGGCACCTCTTCTGGCCCTCGCGGCCGTGCCCGGACTCACGGTCGGCGTAGTGGGGCTGGTGCTCGGCGGTCTGCTCACCGGCCGGCGTCCGGGAGACGCGCCCGCCGAGATCGGCGCCTGGGTACACGCGCATCCGCGGGCCCTGACCAACCCGGTTTTGGTCGAGGCGGTGCGGGTGATCGTCTCCTCGGCCGACGACGCGGCCACCGGTCGTGCCGGGGTGCCGTTTCCGGTGTCACTGGCCCTCGGCGACGAGGGCCTCGGCCTGCTCGGTGTCACGACGACCGCGGCGGGCCTGGTCGGGCTCGCCCGCCCCCTCGGCCTGCTGCGCGAGACTCCCGTGTCGGTGGAGCGGCTCGACGGCGGGACCCGCCCCCTCGGCCCGCCGCCTGCGGGTGCCGCGCGGCCCGGC
>NZ_SOGD01000034.1:0-75656 GCF_004402345.1 Cryobacterium sp. TMT2-15-1
CCGCTAGAAACGGATCCAAACCACGAGGTTTTTGGCATTTGACATTGTGCACGCTGTTGAGTTCTCAAGGATCGGACGCACTCGACTTCAAGCCCCATAACGGGCTGTCGCTTCGAGGCAACTTGTATAACTTAGCTGCCCGGCCACACCCTGTCAAATCACGGAAAGCAGCCGATTCCGAGTGCACCAAAGCGACTCGAACAACCACCCACCAGACCAGACACGCAGCCGGAGAGAGTTACCATCTTAGGCCTCCCCCACACTCACCTGAAACAGGAACAAGCATGAGACGAAGCTAAAACTGTGGTCCCACATGAGGCCGGGAAGCTCAGCGGCTTTCCGCACCTGTGGGGTACGTTTGAATACATTACGGCCGTCACACCGGGCCGTCAAAACCAGCAACCGCCCGGGCGTGTCACGCCCCAACGGGGCGGAACGACCGGGCGGTATCCGGCTCTGAATCAGACGACGAAAACGCCGGCCAGGGTCTTCTTCCCGCGGCGGAGCACGGCGACTCCCCCGGGAAGAACGGCCCCCTCGATGGTTTGGTCGTCGCTCAGCACCTTCACGTTGTTGAGGTAGACCCCACCCTGGCTGATGGCACGGCGGGCTTCGCTCAGACTCATGCTGAGTCCGGTGTCGACCAGCAGCTGCACCACGGGGGCGTGCGGGGCGGTGGTGGTGTTCGGGAGTTCCCGCAGGGCGGCTTCGAGGGTGGCTTCGTCGAGATCGGAGAGTTCACCCTGGCCGAAGAGGGCATGCGCGGCCTGGATGGCGGCATCCGTTGCGGCACGCCCGTGAACGAGGCTTGTCACCGACACGGCGAGCGTGCGCTGGGCGAGGCGTTTGAACGGTTCGGTCGCCACGGCACTCTCGAGCTCCTCGATGTCGGCCCGGGTGAGGAAGGTGAACACCTTCAGCCGGTTGATGACATCGGCATCGTCGGTGTTGAGCCAGAACTGGTAGAACGCGTACGGGCTGGTGAGGGTGGGGTCGAGCCAGACCGCGTTGCCCTCGCTCTTGCCGAATTTGGTGCCGTCACTGTTGGTGATCAACGGGGTGCCGATGGCGTGGGCGCCCTTCCCCTCCGCCTTGCGGATGAGGTCGATACCGCTGGTGAGGTTGCCCCACTGGTCGCTACCTCCGGTCTGCAGCACGCAGCCGGACGTGCGGAAGAGCTCGAGGAAGTCCATCCCCTGCAGTACCTGGTAACTGAACTCGGTGTAGCTGATGCCGGCGTCGGAATTCAGCCGGGCGCTCACGGCATCCTTCTTGAGCATGCTGCCGACCCGGAAGTACTTGCCGATGTCGCGCAGGAAGTCGATGGCGCTGAGCGGGGCGGTCCAGTCCAGGTTGTTCACCAGGGTGACGGCGTTGTCGCCCTCCGAGCTCAGAAAGCGCGAGACCTGGGCCTGGAGGTAGCCCACCCACTCGCCGACGACATCCCGAGAGTTCAGGGTGCGTTCGGCCGTGGGGCGCGGGTCACCGATCAGTCCGGTGGACCCGCCGACCAGGCCGAGGGGCTTATGCCCGGCCAGCTGCAGCCGGCGCATGAGCAGCAGCTGCACGAGGTTGCCGAGGTGCAGGCTCGGGGCGGTCGGGTCGAAGCCGCAGTAGAACGTGACCGGCGGGCCGGCGAGCAGCTCACGCAGTTCGGTGGTGTCGGTGGACACCTGCACCAGGCCTCGCCAGGAGATCTCCTCCCAGACGTCGTCGAAGGTCGGGTCGTTGGCTTGCAGGGTGAGGATGGCTGGATCTGACACGAGCCAAGGATATCAGCGCCCGACTCGCTGCCCGGGAATTCGGGACCACACCTTGATCGGAAGATATTAAGCCTATAGGGTGAATTAATGTAGATTCACCGTGGAGGCTTCATATCAGCCCGCCAATTCCGTCGGAGGACCCGCCCATGTTCGTCATCACAGCCGATCAGGTCGACAGCCGCAACGATCGCGATCGGGCCGGCGAGATGATCGCCGAGCTCGTGGCCGCGTACGGCCCGGCGTTCACGCTGCCGCCCGACCAGACCTCCGGCGATGAGATCCAGCTACTGCTGCCCGACGCCGGCTCGGCCCTTGCCGCCGTTCTCTCACTGCATCGCGCGGGCCATTGGAGCATCGGGCTCGGCATCGGCGAGGTGCGCACCCCTCTTCCAGAAACAACCCGGCAGGCCTCCGGCGGTGCGTTCGTCGCGGCGCGGGCGGCCGTGACGCGGGCAAAGAAGGCCGAGGCCAGGTTCAGTCTCGAGGTTGATCCGGCCGCTGGCCGTACTGCTGGCCGTACTGCTCCGCTGCTCGACGCCGACGGGGTGGAAGCGCTCATCACCAATCTGCTGCTCCTTCGCCAGCGTCGCTCGCAGGAGGGTTGGGCGGCCATCGACCTGCTGGCGAGCGGGATGTCCCAGGTCGAGATCGCCGCCGAGCTCGGCGTTTCCCCCGCCGCCGTCAGCCAGCGCATCCGAGTCGCCCTCTGGAGGGTCGACCAGTCCGCCCAGCCCGCACTCGTTAGGCTGCTGGAGAACCTCGAGCACGCCACGACCGAAACGGACCCTGCCGCATGATCTCCTCGTCCTTCCCGATCGTTGCCTACCTCTACTGGTTGTCCCTTCTGGTCGTCACCACCGGATCGCTGGTCTTCGCCATTCTCGCGTTCCGGCGCCAGAAGCCGCAGTTCGCCGCAATCTCCGGCGGCGCCCTCGCTGCGGCCCTGATGATCGCCGCCCTCCCCTCGCCCGGAGGCGCGACCGTGTCGGGCGTGCTCCTCGGCATGGTGGCCCTCGGTCTCGCCGTGGTCGGCGGCGGCCCGGCGGCGCTGCTTACGCTGAGGCTGGCCACGAACAACTCCGTGCCCCAGGGCCAGCATGGCGGGATCCTGGTCGAGAACGGCGGTGCGCCCGTGACGCCGGAGCCGGGCCGCGCGTCCGGGGTTGATGCCGGCGCGCCGGATGCACCGGCTGCACCGGCTGCCACGGGTGCACCCGATGCAGAGGGGACGGCCGGAACGCACGGCGCTTTCGTGCACGAGGTGCTGCGCGGTGGATTGATGATCGGAATCCTGGAGCGCCTCGCCGTGGCCGGAGCGATCCTGGCGGGCTTCCCGGAAGCCATCGCGGTCGTCGTGGCGATCAAGGGCGTCGGTCGGTTCACCGAGCTGGCCACGGCCGAGGCCCGGGAGCGGTTCATCATCGGCACGCTGGCGAGCCTGATCTGGGCGTGCGCGTGCGCCGCCCTGGTGCAGATCGCCCTGACGTAGGCGCCGGTCGGCGGTCGGCGGTCGGCGGTCGGCGGTCGGCGGTCGGCGGTCGGCGGTCGGCGGTCGAGCTTGACGGGCCCCGGAGACCCGAACCTCCCGCGCGACCCGGGACATCCCTGCCGATCGCGCTGACGTCACCTCGGAGTTTTTCGCGCCACGCCGGTCGGCACGCCACCGAAGCCCGCGTTTCCCGAAAATCTCCGTGATTGCGTGACGCCGGATGCCGCAGCGCGGGCCCCGGTGACGGCCCGCGCCTGTCGACGGCGCGGGGCTAGCGAGAGTCGGGCTCAGCGCCCAGCTTCGGATGCCGCCGGTACGGCGACACCGACGCGTCGCCCGGGATCCAGAATCGCCACGGATACTCCGCTCCCCCGCCGGCTCCGCCCACCCCGGTGCGGGGTCCGCTGCGGAAAGCGACCGGTTGGGGAGGCAGGGTCAGCGTGAACGGTGCCTCACCGAGGTTCGCACCGTCGTCTCCCAGCCCGATGCCGAGCGCCAGCGTGAGCCGGGCCGGGCCGCGCGCCAGGTCGCGGTCGCTGCGTGAGGTGGGGCGGCGCATCCGTGCCTCGGCGACACCGTCGACGATCTCGCCGGCGCGCAGCAGCACGGCGGACGCCTCGCCGCCCGGCGAGCAGACGATGTTCGCACAGACGTGCATGCCGTAGCTGAAGTACGCGTAGAGGTGGCCGCTCGGGCCGAACATCGACGCGTTCCGCCGGGTCTGGCCACGGAAGGCGTGCGAGCCGGGGTCGAGCCCCGGCCCGAGGTAGGCCTCCACCTCGGTGATGCGCAGGCGCACCCCGGCGCGGCCGAGCAGCGCGCCCAACAACCGTGGCCCGACCTCAACCGCCGGTCGCGCCAGGATGCCGTCGGCGAGTGTCACCTGCCGAGCGCAGCTGCCAGCGCGCGCACCCGGGTGACGAGCGCCGCGCGCTGCTCGGCCACGCGCACCGGGGCGGTCCCGCCCTGGCCGTCGCGGCGGGACACCGAACCGGTGATGGTGAGTACCTCGCGCACGTCCGGCGTGAGGTGCGGCGACAGCGCGAGCAGCGCGACGTCGTCCACCTCGTGCAGGTCGAGCCCGTTCCGCTCCGCGAACTTCACCAGCGAACCCGTGATTTCGTGCGCGTCCCGGAACGTGACCTGCTGCTTGACGAGCCACTCGGCGACGTCGGTGGCCAGGGAGAATCCCTGGGGGGCGAGCTCGGCCATCCGTTCGGTGTGGAAGGTCAGGGTCGCGATCATTCCGCTGAAGGCCGGCAGGAGCACCTCGAGCGTCTCGATCGAGTCGAAGACGGGCTCCTTGTCTTCCTGCAGGTCGCGGTTGTAGGCGAGCGGCAACCCCTTGAGAGTGGTCAGCAGACCGGTCAGGTTGCCGATCAGGCGCCCCGACTTGCCGCGGGCCAGCTCGGCGATGTCCGGGTTCTTCTTCTGCGGCATGATCGACGAGCCGGTGGAGTAGGAGTCGTCGAGGGTGACGAAACCGAACTCGCGGGTATTCCAGAGGATGATCTCCTCGGCCAGACGGGACAGGTCGATACCGATCTGGGCGGTGATGTACGCGAACTCGGCGACCAGGTCGCGGCTCGCGGTGCCGTCGATCGAGTTCTCGACCACGGCGCTGAAGCCGAGGTCGGCCGCCACCAGGTTGGCGTCGAGGCCGAGCGTGTTGCCGGCCAGGGCACCCGACCCATAGGGCGAGAAGTCGGCGCGCGTGTTCCAGTCGGTGAACCGCTCGAGGTCGCGCACGAGCGGCCAGCAGTGCGCGAACAGGTGATGGGCAAGCAGCACCGGTTGGGCGTGCTGCAGGTGCGTGCGGCCCGGCATGATGGCGTCGGCGTTCGCCTCGGCCTGCGACGCCAGGGCGTCGATCAGGTCGATCACGTGGGCGGAGATCCCCTGCGCCTTGTCGCGGAGCAGCATCCGCACCAGGGTGGCGACCTGGTCGTTGCGGCTGCGGCCGGCGCGCAGCTTGCCGCCGAGTTCGACGCCGACGATGTCGATCAGGCCTCGTTCCAGGGCCGAATGCACATCCTCGTCGGATTCTTCCGGCAGGAAGCCCTCGTCGAGCACGGCCTGCATCAGGGTGTCGAGGCCGGCGATCATGGCGACAAGTTCCGGTTCCGTCAGGTAACCGGCCGCGGCCAGGGCCCGCGCGTGGGCCTGGGAGCCGCGGATGTCGTAGGGAGCCAGCGGCCAGTCGAACTGGGTCGACTTGCTCAGCTTCGCCAGTTCCGGTGACGGTCCCCCGGCGAAGCGGCCGCCCCAGAGGGCGCCCGCCTTGCCCGCGCGGTTCTCGGTCGTGTCTTTGTCGCCAGCCACGTCGGCCCTACTTGCCGGCGAGGTCGCGGCGAGCCGAGATCTTGCTCGGCAGCGACCACAGCTCGATAAAACCCTTGGCCATGGACTGGTCGAAAGTGTCCCCGGTGTCGTAGGTGGCGAGGTTGAAGTCGTAGAGGCTCTTCGACGACTTCCGCCCGGTGACGACGGCGGAGCCGGCGTGCATCTTCAAACGGATGTCGCCGGTCACGTGCTTCTGCGTCTCATCGATGAACACGTCGAGGGCCCGCTTGAGGCCGGAGAACCAGAGGCCGTCGTAGACGAGTTCCGCCCACTTCGATTCGACCGAGCGCTTGTAGCGGGCCAGGTCGCGTTCGACGGTCATGTTCTCGAGCTCTTCGTGCGCGGCGATCAGGGCGATGCCGGCGGGGGCCTCGTAGACCTCGCGGCTCTTGATGCCGACGAGGCGGTCCTCGACGATGTCGATGCGTCCGACGCCCTGGTTGCCGGCGAGGAGGTTCATCATTTCGATGGCCCGCAGCGGCGTGACGGCGACGCCGTCGATCGCGACGGGAACACCCTGGTCGAAGCTGATGACGACCTCGGTGGGCTCGCGAGTCACGGCCGGGTCCTGCGTGTAGGTGTAGAGGTCTTCGATCGGGGCGTTCCACGGGTCTTCGAGGAAGCCGGTCTCGACCGCACGGCCGTAGACGTTCTGGTCGATCGAGTAGGGGCTCTTCTTCGACTGTGCGATGGGCAGGTTGTGCAGCGCCGCGTATTCGATGGCTTTGTCCCGGGTGAGGGCGAAGTCGCGCACCGGGGCGAGCGAGGTGAGCTCGGGCGCGAGGGCGGCGACGGCGGCCTCGAAGCGCACCTGGTCGTTGCCCTTGCCGGTGCAGCCGTGCGCGACGCTGTTCGCGCCGAGCTCCTTGGCCGTGGAGGCGAGGTACTTGGCGATCAGCGGGCGGCTGAGCGCGGAGACCAGCGGATAACGCTTCTGGTAGAGCGCGTTGGCCTTGAGGGCCGGCACGACGTAATCGCTGGCGAACTCGTCCTTCGCGTCGACGACGATGGACTCGACGGCACCGCAGTCCAGGGCGCGCTGGCGGATGACGTCCATATCCTCGCCGCTCTGTCCCACGTCGATGGCGAGGGCCACGACCTCTTTGCCGGTCGCATCCTTCAACCAGCCGATGCCAACCGAGGTATCGAGTCCGCCCGAATATGCCAGCACAACGCGTTCAGCCATGGTTCTCCCTAAGAATTCGATCTGTTCAAGTTTACGGTCACGCTCTGACGCCCGCCGGGGCGTTAGGCGCTGTTGTGGGTGAGCAGCCAGACGAGCAGCGCCTTCTGGGCATGCAGGCGATTTTCTGCCTCGTCCCAGATGATGCTCTGCTCGCCGTCGATGACGTCGGCGGTCACCTCGTAACCTCGGTCAGCCGGCAGACAGTGCAGGAAGTGCGCGTCGGGCTTCGCGAGCGCCATCAGGGCGGTGTCCACACGGTAGCGACTGAGGTCACCCAGGCGGGTGGCCTTCTCCTCTTCCTTGCCCATCGACACCCAGGTGTCGGTGACGACCACGTCGACGCCTGTGACGGCCGCGCCCGGGTCGGTGAAGAGCTCCACGGAGCCGCCGGTGCGCAGGGCGATCGCCGCGGCGTCCGCAACGACCGCATCGGTGGGCGCGTACCCGACCGGGGAGGCGATGCGCACGTGCATGCCCGCGGTCGCGCCGGCGAGCAGGTAGGACTGGCCCATATTGCAGGCGCCGTCGCCGAGGAACGCGAGGGTCTGACCGGCCAGGTCGCCGCGGTGCTCACGGATGGTGAGCAGGTCGGCGAGCAATTGGCAGGGGTGGAAGTCATCGGACAGCGCATTGACGACGGGCACCGTGGTGCCGAGGGCCATCTCCTCGAGTCCGGCCTGGCCGTAGGTGCGCCAGACGATCGCGGCCACCTGGCGCTCGAGCACGCGGGCCGTGTCGGAGGCGGTTTCCTTGCCACCGAGCTGGCTGTTCGCCGTGCTGATGATCAGCGGGCTGCCGCCGAGGTCGGCGATCCCCACGGCGAAGGAGACCCGGGTGCGGGTCGATGACTTGTCGAAGATGACAGCCACGGTCTGCGGGCCGGCCAGAGGCTTGACCGCGAATCGGTCACGCTTGAGTTCCAGGGCAAGGTCGAGGATCTCGGCCTGTTCGGCCGGTGAGATGTCGTCGTCGCGCAGGAAATGGCGGGTCACGGTGTCACTTTCGCTTCTGGGGAATAGATCGTTCAACTCTAGAGGCTGGTCAGAGCGAGCCCGAATCGGCGCTCGAAGTCGGCCAGTTCATCGTCGCCGACGATGAGGGGCGGGGCCAGACGGATGGTGGACTCGTTTGCGGCGTTCACGATCAAGCCGTTGCTCTGGGCCGCGGCCGCCAGGCGGGTGGCGACCGGTTCGGTCAGCCCGACACCGAGCAGGAGCCCGCGGCCGCGCACCTCGCCGATGAGGGGGGAACCGAAACCGGCGAGGATCTCCCGCAGCTGCTCGCCGCGCCGCGCGGCGTTGGCGACCAGGCCGTCGGCGTCGATGGCGCCGAGCACGGCGTTGGCGGCGGCCGTGACGAGCGGGTTGCCGGCATAGGTCGAGCCGTGCTGGCCGCGCTGGAACAGCTCCGACGCCGCCCCGAAGGTGATGAGGGCGCCGATGGGCAGGCCGCCGCCGATCCCCTTCGCCAGCGTGAGCGCATCCGGCTGGATTCCGTCGTACTGGTAGGCGAACCACTCGCCGGTGCGGCCGGCGCCGGTCTGCACCTCGTCGAGGATGAGCAGCACGCCGTTTCGGGTGCACAGTTCGCGGGCGCGGCGCAGGAACCCAGCGGGCAGGTCGACCACCCCGGCCTCGCCCTGCACGGGCTCGAGGAAGAGGGCGGCGACGGTCTCGTCGATCGCGGCGTCCAGCCCCTCGAGCGTGGCGTGGATGTGCTCGACCCCCTCGGGGACCGGCAGGAACGGCTCGCGCATGGCCGGCTTGCCGGAGAGGGCGAGAGCCCCCATCGTGCGGCCGTGGAACGAGTCGTGCAGGGAGAGGATGCGGGTCCGGCTGCCACCGTCGGTGTTCAGTCGGGCCAGCTTGAATGCGGCCTCGTTGGCCTCGGCGCCGGAATTGCAGAAGTAGACCCGGCCGGCCTGTCCCGCACCGGTGAGGCGCTTGAGCCGTTCGGCCAGTTCCAGCTGCGGTGGCGACGCGAAGTAGTTCGACACGTGGGCAAGCCGGCCGACCTGGTCGGTGACCGCGGCGACGAGAGCCGGATGCGCGTGGCCGAGCGAGTTCACGGCGATTCCGGCGAGGAAGTCGAGGTACTTAGTTCCCTCGTCGTCCCAGACGTAGCACCCCTTCCCGCGCACGAGCATCGCCAGCGGCGGTGCGATCGTGTGCATCATGGCGGCACTGAAACGCTCGCGCCAGTCGGGGGTGCCGGAGTCGGCCATCTGTGCAGTGCTCGATTCTGGGTGCGTGTCGCTCATGCCGGGACCACTTCGGTTCCAATCCCGCTGCCGGTGAAGACCTCGAGCAGGATCGAGTGTGGTACCCGGCCGTCGATGATGGCCGCCTTCGCGACGCCACCCTCGACCGCGTCGAGGCAGGCCGTCATCTTGGGGATCATTCCCGACTCGAGGCCCGGCAGCAGGGAGCGAAGCGAGTCCACGTCGATGACCGACACCAGCGAGTCGCGGTTGGGCCAGTCGCTGTACAGCCCCGCAACATCGGTCAGGATGACCAGTTTGGCGGCGCCGAGCGCGACCGCGAGGGCGGCGGCGGCGGCGTCGGCGTTGATGTTCAGGGACTGGCCCGGGACATCCGTGTCGGGTGCGATCGAGGAGACGACCGGTATGCGGCCGGCGGCGAGCTGGGCGAGCACGGCCTCGGGGTCGACGCCGATCACGTCGCCGACGAGGCCGAGGTCGACCTCGTCGCCGTCGATGACGGTGCCGCGGCGACGGCCCTGAAACAGCCCGGCGTCCTCGCCGGACAGCCCGGCGGAGAGCGGGCCGTGCTGGTTGATGCGGCTGACGAGCTCACGGTTGATCTGGCCGGTGAGCACCATCCGCACGACGTCCATCGCCTCGGGCGTGGTCACCCGGTAGCCGCCGCGGAACTCGCTCTCGATGCCGAGGCGGTCGAGCATCGCGGAGATCTGCGGGCCGCCGCCGTGCACGACGACGGGGCGGATGCCGGCATAACGCAGGTACACCATGTCTTCGGCGAACGCACGCTTCAGCGCCTCGCTGACCATGGCGTTGCCGCCGAACTTGACCACGATGATCTGGTCGTGGAACCGCTTGAGCCAGGGCAGCGACTCAATCAGCGTGGCGGCCTTGACGGCTGCCGCCGCCCGGCTGTTCCTCGCGTCGCCGGGGGTCGTCTCGTCGCCGGGGGTTTCGTGGACCGGGTTCAACTCGAGTACGCGCTGTTCTCTTCGACGTAGGCGTGGGTGAGGTCGTTGGTCCAGATGGTGGCCGTCTCGTCGCCCTCGTGCAGGTCGATCAGTACGGAGACCGAGCGGGGGGTCAGGTCGACGAGCTCGCGCGGCTGATCGGGTTCCCCCGCGGTGCAGACCTGCACGCCGTTGATGGCGACGTCGATGCCGTAGGGGTCGAAGGCGGCATCCGTCGTACCGACCGCCGCGAGCACGCGGCCCCAATTCGGGTCGTTGCCGAAGATCGCGGTCTTGAACAAGTTGCTGCGGGAGACCGCGCGGGCGACCATGACGGCGTCGGCCTCGGTGCCGGCGTGCCGCACCGTGATGGCGACGTCGTGGGCGGACCCTTCGGCGTCGGCCTGCAGCTGCAGGGTGAGGTCCTGGCAGATGGCGATGAGGGCATCCGTGAATTCGGCCAGGTCGGCGGTGACCCCGCTCGCCCCGGAGCCGAGGAGGGTGACAGTGTCGTTGGTGGACATGCAGCCGTCGGAGTCGAGGCGGTCGAACGTGACCCGGGTGGCCTGACGGAGGGCCACGTCCAGCTGCTCGGAGTCGAGCACGGCGTCGGTGGTCAGCACCACGAGCATGGTGGCCAGGCCAGGCGCGAGCATGCCGGCGCCCTTGGCCATGCCGCCGATGGTCCAGCCGGTGTCGGAAACGAGCACGGTCTGCTTGGGTGTGGTGTCGGTGGTCATGATCGCCTGAGCCGCGGCCAGGCCGGCGGCGTCGGAGGTGGCCTTCTCACCCTGCAGCGCGAGGGTCGCGTCCCACACGCCGGCGGTGATCGTGCCGAGGTCGAGCTGTTCGCCGATCAGGCCTGTGGAACAGACCAACACCTCGCCGGCGGAGATCTCCAAGCGGTCGGCGACGGCCTCGGCGGTGGCGTGCGTGGTCTGGAAGCCGATGCTGCCGGTGTAGCAGTTCGCGCCGCCCGAGTTGAGCACGACGGCCTTGACCCGGCCGCCCTTCATGACCTGCTCGCTCCAGAGCACCGGGTTCGCCTTGCACCGGTTACTGGTGAAAACGCTGGCCGCGCTGGTGAGCGGGCCGAGGTTCTGCACGACGGCGAGGTCGAGCCCGCCGGACTGTTTCAGGCCGGCCGTGACGCCGGCAGCGGCAAACCCGGCGGGGGCGGTGACACTCATGGGGCAACTCCATTCGTGCTCAGGCCCGTGGTTTCGGGCAGTCCCAGCGCCAGGTTGGCGGACTGGATGGCGGCACCGGCGGTGCCCTTGGTGAGATTGTCGACGGCGGTGATCGTCACGACGCGGCCCACGGCCTCGTCGACGGCGAGGCCGATCAGCGCGGTGTTGGCGCCGAGCACATCGCTCGTGCGCGGGAATCGGCCCTCCGGCAGCACATGCACGAACGGTTCGTCGGCGTAGGTCGCTTCCCAGGCGGCGCGCACCGCGGCGCCGGATGTACCGGGCACGAGACGGGCCGTCGCGGTGCAGAGGATGCCCCGCGACATCGGCACGATCACCGGGGTGAATGAGATGGTCGGGTTCGAGGCCCCGGCCCAGCGCAGGCTCTGCTGGATTTCGGGGATATGGCGGTGCACGCCGCCGACCGCGTAGGGGTTCGCGGAGCCGAGGATCTCGCTTGCGAGGTTCGGCAGCGTCAGGCTCTTGCCGGCGCCGGAGGGTCCGACCGCGAGCACTGCGGCCAAGTCTTCGGGCTCGATCACCCCGGCACGGATGCCCGGCGCCAGCGCCAACGCCACCGTGCTCGCGTTGCAGCCGGGGGCGGCGACGCGCCGGGAGCCGGCCAACCGGGAGCGCTGCGTGCCGCCGGCCACCGGGAGCTCGGGCACGCCGTAGGTCCAGGCGCCGAAGTAGTCGCCCCCGTAGAACGCCGCCCAGTCGCTCTCACTTTCGAGCCGGTGGTCGGCACCGCAGTCCACGACTAGCGTGTCGGCGGAAAGGTGCGCGGTGAGGGCACCGGATGCCCCATGGGGCAGGGCGAGGAACACCACATCGTGCCCGGCGAGGGTTTCGGGCGTCGTGTCGACCAGGGTGAGGTGCGCGAGCGAGCGCAGGTGCGGCTGGGCGTCGATCAGACGCCGCCCGGCAGTGCTGTGCGCCGTGACCGTGCGCACCTCGAAGTCGGGGTGCCCGGCGAGCAGACGCAACAATTCACCGCCCGCGTAGCCACTCGCACCTGCCACCGCCACCGAAAAAGACATGTTCCCAACTTAGCGCGCCGTCCCGCGCGCCGAGAATCGCCGTTCGCGCAGATAATCGCCGCCCGGGCGGTGACTCTCGGCAGAACGGGCGACACTCGGCGCGCGGAGCGGGCGCCAGCCCGCGCTACTCGCGGAGAGTGGCCCCGAAGCGGGCGGCGGCCACCGCGACGCCGGCGAGCTTGGCGTCGCTGGCCTCCTTGGCGGTGAGGGTGCGCTCCGGCGCCCGGAACCGCAGCGCGAACGTCAGTGACTTGCGCCCGGACGGCACGCCCGTGCCGCGGTAGTCGTCGACGAGTTCGGCGTGGTCGAGCAGCGGCCCGCAGCCCTCGAGCACCGTGCGGAGCACGTCAGCGGCCGGCACGCCGGCGTCGACCACGAGGGACAGGTCCTGTGTGGCGGCCGGCATCGTGGCGATCGGGGTGGCGCGCAGCTCGGCGCCGGCCTCAGCGAACACGGCGGTCAGGTCGATCTCGGCAACCGCGACGACCGCGGGCAGGTCCGCGTCGCGGGCGATGCTGGGCAGCAGTTCGCCGGCGTAGCCGACCGAGGTCATGCCGGCATCCGTCGTCACGAACAGCTCGGCGGTGCGGCCGGGGTGCATCGCCTGGTGCGAACCCTGGCGAACCATGATCGGAACGCCGGCGGCCAGCGCGACCTGCTGCACCGCGGCGAGGGCGTGCTGCCACCCTGCGGCCACGGCGGGCTGCCCCGGCTGGTGCCGCACGACGGAGCCGGTCAGCACCACCGCCACCGACAGGGGCTGCGGGGGGATGCCCGCGTTGAGCTCGGCCTCCAACTGCACGCTCGGGCGCACCGCGCCGGGCGGCACGACGGAGCCGCCGTAACGGATGTCCACCACCGGCCGGAACACCAGGCCCAGTTCGAAGACGGCCAGGTCGGTGAGGCCGCGCGAGCGGTTGCGGTGTGCGATCTGCAGCAGCCCGGGCAGGATCGACGTGCGCAGGAACGGCGCCTCTCCGTCGAGGGGGTTGGCGACCCGGATCTGCGGCACATTCGGGCCGACGGGCCGCCCGAACGAGTTGTTCGACTTCTCCGCCACGAACGGGTACGCGAGCACCTCGGTGTGGCCGGTGGCGGCGAGGGTCTGCGCCACCTGGCGGCGCAGGGTCTGTGCGTGGGTGAGGCCGCGCCCGGGCGGGGCGATGGGCAGCACCGAGGGGATCCGGTCGTAGCCGACGATGCGGGCGACCTCCTCGGCCAGGGTCCACTTGTCGGTCAGGTCGGGGCGCCAGCTCGGGGCGGTGACGTTCAGCCCGGTCTCGGTCTCCTCGAGCGAGGCGCCGATCTCGGCCAGCGAGGTGCGCACCTCGTCCCGGGTGTAATCGAGTCCGATCAGGCCGGAGATGAAGCCGGTCGGCAGGAAGATCGGCTCGGCATCAGGCGTGGCGTCGTGCAGGGAGCCGAGGCCGTCGGCCTCTCCCCCGGCGAGCTCGACCAGCAGCTGAACGACGCGGGTGGCGGCGACCGCGGCCACGGCCGGGTCCACCCCGCGCTCGAACCTGCGGGATGCCTCGCTGGGAAGCTTGTGCCGGCGGGCCGTGCGAGCGATCGATACCGGGTCGAAGTTCGCGGCCTCGATCAGCACATTCGTGGTGGCGGAGCCGATCTCGGTGCTCTGACCGCCCATCACGCCGGCCAGACCGATCGGCCCGGACTCGTCGGTGATCAGCAAGTCTTCGGCGTTCAGGGTGCGGGTGACGTCGTCGAGGGTGGCGAGCTTCTCGCCCGGCTGCGCGCGGCGCACGGTGATGCCGCCGGTCAGCTTGTCCAGGTCGTAGCCGTGGATCGGCTGGCCGAGCTCGATCATCACGTAGTTCGTGACGTCGACGATCAACGAAATCGAACGGATGCCGGCCAGCTTCAGCCGGGCGATCAACCAGGCCGGAGACGGCCGGGTGGGGTCCACGCCGCGCACCGCGCGGGTGACGAACACGCTCGCGCCGACGCGACCGCGGACCGGGGCCTGATCGGCGATGGTGACCGGGAAGGCGACCGTGGACGCGTCCGCGGTGACGGAGAGCGCCGGGTCACGGAAGGCAGCACCGGTGGCGTGCGCGTACTCGCGGGCGACGCCACGGATCGAGAAGGCGTAGCCCCGGTCGGGCGTGACGTTGATCTCGACGGCGGTGTCGTCCAGGCCGAGGAGGGCGATCGCATCCGTGCCGATCGCGGGGTCGAGCCCGAGGCTGCCGAGCACCAGGATGCCGTCGTGCTCGTCGCCGAGGCCGAGCTCGCGGGCCGAGGCGATCATGCCGTCGGACACGTGGCCGTAGGTCGTGCGCGGCGCGATCGGGAACGGGCCGGGCAGCACGGCGCCGGGCAGGGTCACGACGACCTTGTCACCGACGACGAAGTTGTGGGCGCCGCAGACGATGCCGTGCACGGCCGGGCCGCCATCGGCCGCGAGTTCATCCCCCGGTGCCACGCGCACCTGGCACCAGTTGATGGTCTTGCCATTGGTCTGCTCTTCGCCGACGAACTCGAGCACCTGGCCGACCACGATCGGACCGGTCAGCTCGAAGCGGTGGATCTCCTCCTCTTCGAGTCCCACGCTCACCAGGGCCGCGTGCACGTCTTCGGGCGTGGCGCCCGGGGCCAGGTCGACGAACTCGCCCAGCCAGCTCAGTGGAACGCGCATCAGACGGTCATCCCGTACTGCTGGCTGAACCGGACGTCGCCTTCGACCATGTCGTGCATATCCTTCACATCGTTTCGGAACATCAGGGCCCGTTCGACGCCGACGCCGAACGCGAATCCGGAGTAGACCTCCGGGTCGATCCCGGCGGAACGCAACACATTGGCGTTGACCATGCCGCAGCCGCCCCACTCGATCCAGCGGGGGCCGTCCTTGAAGGTCGGGTGCCACAGGTCGAGTTCGGCGCTCGGCTCGGTGAACGGGAAGTAGTTGGGGCGCAGGCGCACCTTCGCCTCGGGGCCGAACATGGCCTGCACGAAGTGGTTGAGGGTGCCGCGCAGGTGCGCCATGGTCAGACCCTTGTCGACGGCGATGCCCTCGATCTGGTGGAACACGGGCGTGTGCGTGGCGTCAAGCTCGTCGGTGCGGAACACCCGGCCGGGCGCGACGACGTAGACGGGCAGTTCGCGCGACAACAGGGCACGCAGCTGCACCGGAGAGGTGTGGGTGCGCAGCACCAGGTGCGCCTCGGGCGGGTCGATGAAGAAGGTGTCCTGCATGGCGCGGGCCGGGTGGTCCTCGTCGAAATTGAGGGCGTCGAAGTTGAACCACTCGCTCTCGAGCTCGGGGCCCTCGGCGACCTCCCAGCCCATGCCGACGAAGACATCCGCGACGCGCTCCTGCAACAGGGTGAGCGGATGCCGCGCGCCGGGCCTCCAGGTGGAGGCCGCCGCGGTCACGTCGACCGTTTCGGCCGCAAGCTGAGCGGTTGCCTCAGCCTTGGTGATCGCGGCCTCGCGGGCGGCGAACGCCTGGGCGACGGCACCGCGGGCCTGGCCGAGGAGCTTGCCGGCGGTGGCCTTCTGGTTGCCCGGCACGCTGCGCATCAGCGCGTTGAGCCGGGCCAGCGGGGAGGCCTCGCCGGTGTGCGCGGTGCGCACGGTTTTCAGGGCCGCGGAGTCGTTCGCGGCGTCAATGGCGGCGAGTGCGGCGTCGACGGCCGCGCTCACGACTGGTTCGGAGATCTCAGTGGGGTCAGACACAAGGCACAAGTTTAGTGCCGCTAGAGCCCCCGGGCGCCCATCTGGTTGCCGAGCGCAGCGGGGTAGACCACCTCGGGATCGAGGGGCTTCTCAGGTGGCGCCTTCGTGTCCGTGGTGACGCCGCCGGACTTGGAGCCGGTGCGGCGGGCGATGACGCGGGCCAGCCAGGAGAGCAGCAGGTTCATCGTCAGGTAGATCGCGAGCACGACGAGGAAGAAGGAGAAGGAGTACCGGCTGCCGAAGAAGTTCGTCAGGTTGTACAGCCCGCTGCGGAGGAGCTCCTCGTAGCCGACCACGAACGCCAGGGACGTGTCCTTGAGGAGCACGACGAGTTGCGCGATGATGATCGGCAGCATCTGCCGGAACGCCTGCGGGAACTCGATCCGGAACCGGGTCGCCACGGGGGTGAGCCCGATGGCCAGCCCGGCCTCGCGCTGGCCGCGAGGCAGGCTTTTGATACCGGCCCGCAGCGCCTCGCCGATGATCGCGCCGTTATAGACGGAGAGGGCGGCGACACCGGCCCAGAAGGAGCCGGTGGAGAAGACGAGGAGGATGAAGAGCATCATCAGCAGCACGGGCATGCCGCGCACGAATTCGAGCAGGACCGTGGTCGGGATCCGAATCCATTTAGTGTCGGAGACGCGCCCGAAAGAGAACAGCACACCGAGCACCAGGGCGAATGCGGCGGCGACGCCGGCCATTCGGAGAGTGTTCAGCGCTCCGCGGCCGAGCGTGCGCCAGACCTCGCGGTCGGCGAAGACGTCCCACCGGGAGACGTCCCAAAGGCCCGGCTGAACGGCGCCGTTGGCGCTGGTTTTGGGCGCACCCAGCGCCAGGATCAGCCAGACCAGGCCGGCGGCGATGACGAGGCCGGCCACCACGGAGAACAGCCGGGAACGGAAGATGGCCTTGGGGCCCGGAGCGTCGTAGAGCACGGAAGTCATCGGAGAACCGCCACCTTCTTCTCGACCCGCCCGGCGATCAGGCCGAGCGAGATGGTGACCAGGAGGTAGAAGACTGCCACGGCGAGCAAGATCGCGAGCACCTCATCGCCGCGATCGTTGGTGATCTTACGGGCGGCGCCGAAAAGTTCGAAGACGAAGAAGGCGCCGGCGACCGAGGTGTTCTTCGTCAGGGCGATGAACACATTGATGAGCGGCGGGATGACCATGCGCACCGCCTGGGGCATGACGACGAACGAGAGGGTCTGCGTGAAGGTCAGACCCACGCTGCGGGCGGCCTCGGCCTGACCCACGTGCACACCGTTGACGCCCGAGCGCAGGGCTTCGGCGACGAACGGCGAGGTGTAGACGGTCAGTCCGATCGTGGCGAGCACGAAGTAGCCTGGGCTGAACTGGAGGTAGGGCAGGATGTAGGCGCAGAAGAACAGCACCAGCGTGAGCGGGGTGTTGCGCACAATCTCGGTGTAGACGGTGGCGAATCCGCGCAGGGATGCGACGGGCGAGATGCGCATGGCAGCGATGATGATGCCGAGCACGAGCGCTCCCGTGCCGGCCAGAAGCAGAAGGCCCAACGTATTCCTGAAGCCCTCCAGAAACAGGGGCAGGTTTTCGATGACTGCGTCCACAACTCACCTCCTCTTCTGTAGTGACTATCTGAATGTCGTGCGGGTGGGTCGTGCGGGTGCCCGGGGAAAGGTGCTGGTCGAGGCGGCCGCGTGCGGCGCGGCCGCCCCGATCAGCAGGTGCTGCTTTCGGCGACTAGTACCGGTCGACTGCCGGCGGGGTCGGGGTCTCGAGCACGGTACCGGCGGTCGCTTCCCAGGCTTCGGCCCACGTGCCATCCTCGTACGCCTCATCGAGCACATCGTTGATGAAGGTGCGGAATTCGGTGTCGTCCTTCTTCAGGCCGATGCCGTAGGGCTCCTTGGTGAAGGGGTTGTCGACAACCTCGAACTCACCGGCGTTCTGGTCGGCGAGGCCGGCCAGGATGACGTTGTCCGTGGTCACGGCGACAACCTCGCCGCTGCGGAGCGGGCCCAAGCAGTTGGAGTACGTGTCGGTCGCGATCACGTTGTCCGTGTACGCGGCGATGTTCTTCTCCGACGTCGAGCCGCTTACGGTGCAGACGGGCTTGCCGGCGAGATCTTCCGGGCCGGTGATCTTGTCGGGGTTGCCGGCGAGCACAAGCAGGTCCTGGCCGGCCTGGTAGTACGGTCCGGCGAAGTCGACGACCTCCTTGCGGGTGTCGTTGATCGTGTAGGTCGCGACGACGAGGTCAACCTGGCCGTTCTGGAGGAAGGGCTCGCGGTTGGCCGAGACGGTCTCGGTCCACTTGATCTTGTCGGCGGGGATGCCGAGTTTCGCGGCGATGAGCTTGCCGATCTCGACGTCGAAGCCGACCGGGTTGTTGTCCGGGCCTTTGAGGCCGAACAGCGGCTGGTCGAACTTGGTGCCGATGGTGATCGTCCCGGCCTCGTTCAATGCGGCCATGGCGGTGCCGGCTTCGAACTCGACCGTTTCCTCGACCGGTGCGGCCTCGGGCGTCTGGGCGGAATCGGTACATCCGCTCAACGTGAGAACGCTCGCGAGGGCAATGGCCGAAATCATTAGACCTTTACTGAGTCTCATGGGTATCTCCTGATTGCTGTGTCGTCCTGCACACCGGTTAGTGGGCAAGTATTTTGGAGAGGAAGTCCTTCGCTCTCGAGCTCTGGGGGTTGGTGAAGAACTGCTCGGGCGTGGTCTCCTCGACGATCTCGCCCTCGGCCATGAAGATGACCCGGTCGGCGGCGCGGCGGGCGAAGCCCATCTCATGCGTGACGACGATCATGGTCATGCCGTCGTTGGCCAGGTTGATCATGACTTCGAGCACCTCGTTGATCATCTCGGGGTCGAGCGCACTGGTGGGCTCGTCGAGCAGGATGACCTTCGGGTCCATGGCGAGGGCCCGTGCGATCGCGACCCGCTGCTGCTGTCCACCGGAAAGCTGGGCAGGCATCTTCTTGGCTTGGTTGGCCACACCGACGCGCTCGAGGAGGACCATGGCCTTTTTCTCGGCCTCGGCCTTCGACAGGCCGCGCACCTTGATCGGTCCGAGGGTGACGTTCTCAAGGACGGTTTTGTGGGCAAAGAGGTTGAACGCTTGGAACACCATTCCGACGTCCGCGCGCAGCTTGGCCAGCGCCTTGCCCTCGGCCGGCAGCTTGACGCCGTCGATCGTGATGACGCCCGCGTCGATGGTCTCAAGCCGGTTGATGGCTCGGCAGAGGGTGGACTTGCCTGAGCCACTCGGCCCGATCACCACCACGACCTCGCCACGGTTCACCACGGCGTTGATCTTCTTCAGCACGTGAAGGTCACCGTAGTGCTTGTCCACGTCGCTGATCACGACGAGAGGCTCACCGCGCAACACCGTGATGTTGGACGTCGCCGGCGCAGATTCTGTAGGCTCCATGTCCCAAACCTAGGCTAGAACAGGGTCTCAGAGAACCACCAAGCCGGTGGTTACCGAGCTGTGATGATCAGCTGCGCTGCGCAAACGCGCTTTCATACAGGCAAACACTGGCGGCCGTCGCCAGGTTCATCGATTCGGCGTGACCGTAGATGGGAACGGAAATGGACCGGTCGACCACGGCGAGATCTTCGTCGGTCAGTCCACGGGCTTCGTTGCCGAACAGCCACGCCGTCGGCGCGACCAGAAGCCCCTCGGTGCGGGCAGCGAGCAAATCGGTGCCCTTGACGTCGGCGGCGAAGATCTGCAGGCCCGCGAACCGGGCCCGTTCGCGCACGTCGGAGAGCGTCGCGCTGACGGCGACGGGGAGGTGGAAGATCGAGCCGGTCGAGGAGCGCACGACCTTCGGGTTGTACAGGTCCACGCTGCGGCCGGTGAGGATCACGGCGTCGGCGCCGGCGGCATCCGCGGCACGGATGATGGTGCCGGCGTTTCCGGGGTCGCGCACCTCTTCGAGGATGGCGATGAGCTTGGGCTCGTTGGCGAAGATGTCCTTGACCGAGGTGGGGAACTGACGGCACACCGCGATGAAACCCTGCGGCGTGACCGTGTCGGCCATCGTTTCGAGCACCTGCTCGGTGACGAATTCGAGCTCGGTGCCCACCTCTTGGGCGACCTGGGCGATCTCGGGGTGCCGCTCGAGGGCGGTGGGGGTCACGAAGAGCTCCACAACGAGCTCGGGCCGGAAGTTGAGGGCCTCGGAGACCGACTGGGGGCCTTCCAGGAGGAACAGCCCCGTCTCGGAGCGAGCGGCTCGATTCGCCAGTTTCGCGACAGCCCGCACGCGCGGAGAACGGGGATTATCTAACATGCCTCCAGCTTACTTGCCGGGGCGGGGCGGCTGTGTTCCCGCTCGGGGTGCACACGGTGACCCCGCGAACCGGCCCCGGGCACGCAAAACGGGAGCGGGCGCGGGGCCCGCTCCCGTGAAGAGTGCGTGATGGTGCTGGTGCCGGCTGAACGCTACGCGGCGATCCGGGGTGCCGACGTGTCGGCGGGCAGTGCTGCCTTGGCGCTCTCGACGATGGCCGCGAACGTGGCGGGCTCGTTGACGGCCAGCTCGGCCAGGATGCGACGGTCGACCTGGATGCCGGCCAGGGCGAGACCCTGGATCAGACGGTTGTAGGTCAGGCCGTTCGCGCGGGACGCAGCGTTAATCCGCTGGATCCACAGGCGACGGAAGTCACCCTTGCGTGCACGACGGTCACGGTAGCTATAGGTAAAGGAGTGAGTGAGCTGCTCCTTGGCCTTGGTGACCAGACGCGAGCGCTGACCGCGGTAACCCTTGGCGCGCTCGAGAATAACGCGACGGCTCTTATGGGCGTTTACGGCCCTCTTGACTCTTGCCATTTTCTTAGTTCCTTACGGGGTACGGGTCTAGCGACCGAGAAGCTTCTTGATGACCTTGGTGTCGGCCTTGGCCAGCACCTGGTCGTGGTTGAGGCGGGACTTGCGCTGGGTGCTCTTGACCTCGAGGTTGTGGCGCAGGCCGGCCTGCTGCTTCATGATCTTGCCGGAGCCGGTGACCTTGAAGCGTTTCTTCGTCCCGGAGTGGGTCTTCATCTTAGGCATCTTTTTCCTCCAGTTTCGCTGCCTTATCAGCAACTTTGTCAGCCTTGTCGGCAACCTTTTCTGCCCGATCGGCAGCCTTGTGTGCGTTGATCTCGGCCTTGGCTTCCGCTTTGTTCTTCAGCGGGCCAACGACCATGACCATGTTTCGACCGTCGATGGTCGGGCTCGATTCCACGGAACCGAACTCGGCGACATCCTCGGCAAATTTTTGGAGCAGACGTACGCCCTGGTCGGGACGGGACTGTTCACGGCCACGGAACAGAATCATGGCCTTGACCTTGTCACCGGCCTTCAGGAAGCCCTCGGCGCGCTTGCGCTTGGTCTCGTAGTCGTGCTTATCAATCTTGAGACGGAAACGAACCTCTTTCAGGATCGTGTTCGCCTGGTTGCGCCGGGCCTCCTTGGCCTTCTGCGCAGCCTCGTACTTGAACTTGCCGTAGTCCATGATCTTGGCAACGGGCGGCTTCGAGGTCGGTGCAACCTCGACGAGGTCAAGATCGGCCTCCTGTGCAAGGCGCAGCGCAACATCAATGGCCACGACCCCTACCTGCTCGCCGTTAGGACCAACGAGACGGACTTCGGGGACGCGGATACGGTCATTTGTACGGGGATCGCTGATGCGTCTCTCCTCTTCTCATGCATCGTGGCTACAGCCAGGAGACGGATGTCGCCCGGAGACGAAGAGAGGAAAACCGCGTCTGGATTGTCGGAGAAAACTGCCCGAACATCACAGACGACACCCTGTCTACCCTCGTGGAGCGGATTCCTGTCGGAGTCCAGCGCCGCGAAGGCGGAGTGCAACTACCCGGTAACCTTGATGAAGCGGTATGCGCGGGTGGGAGATTATCCACTTTCGTACCGAGACTTGCATCTCGGAGCCCAGTCGAGTCTAACAGAGGAATGCAGTGACCAACAGCAATGAGCAGGATGCAGCCCAGGCAACACGCGATATCGCCGACGTGCCGGCCGTGGAGATCATCACGACGGCATCCGTTCACCTGATGAGCGCCGCCGCGGTCAAGGTGGGCTTGGCCGACGACCCGAAGAACCAGACCGACCTCGACGAGGCACGCAAGCTGATCACGGCCCTCGCCGGCCTGATCACCGCCGCGGCCCCCGACATCGCCGACATGCACGCGCGCAGCCTGCGCGACGGTCTGCGGTCGCTGCAGCTGGCGTTCCGAGAGGCCTCGGCCATCCCCGACGCGATCGGCCAGGGTCCGGGCGAAAAGTTCACCGGGCCGGTCAACTAGCGCGAACGGCTGCGGGGGGATCGCCATGGATCTGAGACTGCTGTTTCCGTTTCGAAAGGATGCCGGTGTCGCGCAACGGGCCACACCGGCCCGTCGGCGATTCATGTGGGGCGTGATGGTGCCCTATGCGATCACGCTTGTTCTCACCTGGATAGACGTGATCCCCCGGTGGGTGCTGTGGCCGCTTCTCGTGGCCGTCTTTCTGCTGGTCACGGTGCTCAGCAACGTCTGGGCAGGCCAGGACGCCCTCGCGGCGTTGGACGAGGACGACGTCGGCGACAACCCGATGCCGTAGGGCGTGTCCCGGCACCGTGTCCTGGCCGGGCGCAGCGAGTGGTGGGTACCCGGATCGCACGACCGCTGCTGCGCGTCCGCCGGACGTCGTGGCTAACTCAGGAGATCCGTCCGGTTACGCCGGGCATCGGCGCCGGTTCCGCACTGGTCCGCGGCGGCCGGTGACCGATGACGACGGATGTCCTGAGTTGGCCACGTCCACGGTCGTTCGGACACACACGCCCCTAGGTCTGGCAGCGCGGGCACCAGTAGGTGACCCGCAGTTCGAGCTCGGTGCGGCCGAGCCGGCCCTGCTCGACCGCGGTACCGCAGCGCCGGCAGGGCTGGCCGGCGCGGCCGTAGACCCAGCTCTGCATGCCGCGCCGGGCATTGCCGGTCGTGATCCGCTCCGTGCGGTCACGGTTCGCCAGGATCAGGCGGCGAGCGAGAGCGACGAGACCCGGGACATCCGTCACCTCGGCCACCGGCCGGGTCGGCAGCAGGCCGCGAAGGAAGCCCAGTTCGTTCACGTAAACGTTGCCGAGCCCGGCAAGGTTGCCCTGGTCGGCGAGCGCGACGGCGATGGGTTGCGCGGGGCGTGATTGGAGGCGGCGCACGGCTTCGGCCGCATCCCAGTCGGGGCCGAGCAGGTCAGGCCCGAGGTTGTCGAGCAGGGCGGCCTCCTGATTGAGCGGCACCACCTCGAGCAGCCCGAGTTCGAAGCCCACAGCCACCCAGTCCACCGTCTCGAGAACGATGCGCGCCTGGAACGCGGGCCGGCGCCAGGCGCTCCCATGACGGTAGAGGTGCCACGACCCCTCCATTTTCAGGTGAGAGTGGATGCTGGCCTCCCCCACGCGCATCAGCAGGTGCTTCCCGCGACTGAGAACCTCGTGCACGGTCTGCCCGGTCAGGTCGACGGTGGCGAACGCCGGCACCCGCACGTCGCAGCGGGTGAGCCGGGCGCCGTGCAGGGCCTGGTCGAGGTTCCACGCGGTGCGGTAGACGGTGTCACCCTCAGGCATGCAGCTTCACTCCCCGCGGCGTGACGCCGAATCCGGCCGCGAGCAGGGCGGTGCCCACCGCTGTTCCGATCACGAACACGCCGTTGACGGTCTCCACGCCGAGCTTCGGAACCCGCCCCGCGGTGACCGTGCCGGCAAGGGTCGCGGCGGCGAGGGTCAGGACCGCAGTCGGTTCGAAATGTTCGACGGCGGGTTCACGGTTCCCGTCGGCACCGTTCCCGGCCGCTCCGTTCCCGGCCCCTCCGTTCCCGGCCCCTCCGTCGAACGCGAGCACGGTCTTGCCGCCGCGTTCGACGTAGAGCACCAGGGCCCCATCGACGAGCACGACCAGCGCGCCGGCCTTCCGTCCGGGGCGGTGCCCGGTGCCCTCGGGCAGCGGAGGCCAGGGCAACACGGAGCCGTAGGGGTTGGCCGGGTCGGTAGCGGCGAGGGTGATCGCCTCCGGTTTCGGATGCTGTGCCTCGGCGACGTAGGAGCGCAGCCGGTCGATCGTGCCGACCGTGGCGAACTGGGCGGCCCCGAGACCCTCGATGAAGTAGCCGCGCCGGCACCGCCCCATCTCCTCGAAGCCGCTGAGGGTGCGGTAGACGAGGGCGAAGCCGCCCGTCACGCCCTCCCCCATCACCGCGCCCCGGGTGACGATGCCGTAGCGTTCGAGCAGGGTTTCGCCCAGGGCGTGCGCCCGGCGGGTGGGCGAGTCATCGGCGACCGGAACGATCGACCAGCGCCCGGAGACGGTCGGTGGCCCGGTGCGGGACGGGAGGGTGCCACGCGCGGGGATGCGGCCGCCGTGCAGCCGGGCTCGCGGGGCGGTCCGGCGGGTGCTGTGCGCCGCGCGCCCGCCGGAGAGCAGGGCGCGTACGGGGGCGAAGGTGTCGTTGCCCACCAGTCCAGCCCAGACCAGGTCCCAGAGGGCGGCGGCGAGGCCGGCGTCGTCCTGGCTGCCGACGGCATCCGCGAGTTGACGGAAGAAGAAGGCCCCGCCGCCGGCCAGGGTGGTCAGAATCTCCTGCTGGAGCGCAGTCGTCTCCAGCGGGGTGGGCAGCGGCAGGGTGAGCGGCGCGGTGTCGCGCAGGTGCAGGCTGATCCAGCCGTCATTACCGGCCAGCGTGCCGGCGCCGGCCCAGAGCACCTCGCCCGTGTTGGTGAGCTCGTCGAGCATGCCCGGCCGGTAGTCTGCGACGCGGGAGGGCAGCACAAGCGTCTCCCAGGCGGATGCCGGGATGCGCGCCCCCTCCAACTGTTCGATCACGGATGCGACCCCGTCGATCCCGCGCAGGCGCCCGCCCACATGCTGCCAGGCCGGCAGGAACCGGCCCATTGTGACCTGGTCGACCGGCTCGACCTCGTGCCGGAGCGCGGCCAGGGAGCGGCGGCGGAGGCGCCTCAGCACCTCGGCGTCGCACCACTCGCTGCCGGTGCCGTGCGGCCGGAACTCGCCCTCGAGGAGGCGGCGGGCCCCGGCCAGGCGCCGGAGGGCGACGAGCGCCACGGCCGGGCCGAGCCCGAAGCGCGCGGCCACGTCGGTGAGAGTGAACGGGCCGTGGGTGCGGGCGTACCGGCTGACCAGGTCGCCGAGCGGGTCCGGCACCGGCTCGGTGAACACGGCCGGGACCCCCTGCGGCAGGGGGACGCCGAGGGCGTCGCGAAGCCGGGCGGCGTCTTCGATGGCTGCCCACCACTGCTGCCCGGCGAAACCGACCGGGATGATGCGCCGCGCGTCGAAAAGCACCTGCAGGCCCTCGGTGGCGCCCGGTGACACGGCGGGGTCGAGGCGGGCGGCCACCTCCGCCGTGGTGAGCGGACCGAGGCCGCGGAGCAGGTCCGCGATGCCCTCGACTCCGCGCGCCTTCCGGTCGGCCGGCAGCCGCTGCAGTTCCAGGTCGGTCTGCAGGATCACGGCCGGGTCGAGCAGCTCGCGCAGCTCCACCCGACCGAGCAACTCGGCCAGCAGGCTGGAATCGAGCGAGAGGGCGGTGGCGCGCCGCTCGGCGAGCGGGGAATCTCCCTCGTACATGAACGCGGCCACGTAGCCGAAGAGGAGGGTGCTCGCGAACGGGCTCGCGGCATCCGTCTGGGTCTCGACCAGGCGCAGGGCGCGACTGTCGATGCGGCGGGTGAGGGCCAGGAGGGCGGGCAGATCGTAGACGTCCTGCAGGCACTCGCGCACGGTTTCGAGGATGATCGGGAAGGTCGGGAAGGTGCGGGCCACGTCGAGCAGCTTCGCGGCCTTCTGGCGCTGCTGCCAGAGCGGCGACCGCCGACCCGGGTTGTAGCGCGGGAGCAGCAGGGCCCGCGCGGCGCACTCGCGGAACCGGGCGGCGAACAGGGCCGACCCGCCGACTTCGTCGGTGACCATCTGTTCGAGCTCGGTCGGGTCGAAGACAAAGAGGGAGCTTCCGGGTGGGTCGGACTCGGTGTCGGGGATGCGCACGACGATGCCGTCGTCACTGGCCACGCAGGCCCCGTCGAGCCCGTAGCGCTCCCGCACCCGGGCGCCCACGGCGAGGGCCCAGGGCGCGTGCACCTGCAGGCCGAACGGGGAGTGCAGCACCACCCGCCAGTCGCCGAGCTCGTCTCGGAACCGCTCGACGAGGAGGGTGCGGTCGGTCGGGACCTGACCGGTCGCGGCGCGCTGCTCGGCGAGGAAGGCCAGGAGGTTGTCGACGGCGCGCTCGTCGAGGCCGCCGGCCCGGCAGCGCACCCGGGCCTCCGGGTCGGGGAGCGCCGAGACCTCGCGCAGGAACGCGCCGATCGCCTCACCGAGCTCGGCGGGCCGGCCGAGGCCGTCGCCCTTCCAGAACGGCAGCCGCCCCGGTTCACCGAAGGCGGGCAGCACGAGCACCCGGTCGTGGGTGATCTCCTGGATACGCCAGCTCGTCGTGCCGAGGGCGAAGACATCGCCGACCCGGGACTCGTAGACCATCTCCTCGTCGAGCTCCCCCACCCGGCGGCCGGTGGCCTGGTCGCCGCCGACCATGAAGACGCCGAACAGGCCGCGGTCGGGGATCGTGCCGCCACTGGTCACCGCGAGCCGTTGCGCGCCCGGGCGCCCGGTGAGGATGCCCGTCTCCCGGTCCCAGACGATGCGGGGGCGCAGCTCGGCGAACTGGTCGGAGGGATACCGGCCGGCAAGCAGGTCGAGGGTGGCCTCGTAGGCCGACCGCGGGAGGGCGTGGAAGGGGGCGCTGCGGCGCACGGTGTCGAACCACTCCTCCGCGTGGATGGGTTCAAGGGCGGTCGCCGCCACGGTCTGCTGGGCGAGGATGTCGAGCGGGTTGGACGGCACCTGCAGTGATTCGATCAGTCCGGCGGCCATGCGCTCGGCGGCAACGGCCGCATGGATGAGATCGGCCCGGTGCTTGGGGAAGATCACGCCCCGGGAGACCTCCCCCACCTGGTGCCCGGCCCGGCCGATCCGCTGCAGCCCGCTGGCCACGGACGGCGGCGATTCCACCTGCACGACCAGGTCGACGGCGCCCATGTCGATGCCGAGTTCGAGGCTGGACGTCGCCACCACGCAGCGCAGCCGCCCGGCTTTGAGGTCGTCTTCGATCAGTGCGCGCTGCTCCTTGCTGACGGAGCCGTGGTGCGCGCGGGCAAGCAGCGGCTCGGCCCCGGCGCTCTGGCCGCTGGCGCCCATGAGCGCGGCCGGCGGGCCGGGTGCCGCAGTGCCGACGGGCACGAGGGCAGGCATCCGCTCGGTCATCACGGCCGGCATCGCGGGCATGGGCTCGTCCTCGAGGCGTTGGGCGTAGATCTCGTTGAAGCGCGCGGTCAGCCGTTCGGCCAGCCGGCGGGAGTTGGCGAACACGATCGAGGAGGTGTGCGCCAGCACCTCGTCGACGATTGCCTCTTCCACATGCGGCCAGATGGACCCGGTCTGTGGGGCGGCGGCGGCCGTCGAACCCTCCCGCACCGGTGCCGGGCCGACCTGGCTCATGTCGTCGACGGGAACGACCACGCTGAGGTCGAATCGTTTGGTCGACACCGGTGCGACGATCTCTACCGGTGCGGAACCTCCGAGGAACCGGGCGACCTCGGCGGCCGGTCGCACGGTAGCCGACAGTCCGATTCGCTGGGCCGGGCGGGCGAGCAGGTCGTCGAGCCGTTCCAGTGAGACGGCCAGGTGCGCGCCGCGCTTGCTCGCCGCGACCGCGTGCACCTCGTCGATGATGACCGTGTCCACGGCGCGCAGCGATTCCCGCGCCGCCGAGGTGAGCATGAGGAACAGCGATTCTGGCGTGGTGATCAGGATGTCCGGCGGCGTTTTGACCAGGCTTCGGCGTTCCGTGGCCGGGGTGTCCCCCGACCGCACGCCGACGGTCACCCGGGGCGGGGCGAACCCGAGGCGCTCGGCAGCCTGGACGATGCCCACCAGCGGGGCCCGCAGGTTGCGTTCCACGTCGACGCCCAGCGCCTTGAGCGGCGAGATGTAGAGCACGCGGGTTCCCGGCGCGGTGAACCGGTCAGGACGCGCCGAGGCTTCCGAGACATCTGCGGCCTCTACAGTATCCGCGGCCAGGCGGTCGATGGCCCAGAGGAACGCGGCGAGGGTCTTACCTGATCCGGTGGGGGCCACCACCAGCGCGTGTGAGCCCCGAGAGATGGCGTCCCACGCCCCGAGCTGGGCCTCGGTGGGTGCGGCGAAGGCCTGCGCGAACCAGGCGCGGGTGGCCGGGGTGAATCGGTGCAGAACCTCGTTCATACGACTATCCTCGTCGATCCGCCTGAGCCGGGCCACTCGAACCAATTCGACGGAGATTATGAATCTAAACCGGGGTTTCCCGGACATCCAGAACCGATTTGGCCACAATCTCCGTCGTATTCGTTCGTGGCGGACGCGGGGGCGGAGCGCGGAACGCGGGACCCGGAACCGCCGACGATGGAAGAGACCGCCTAGGCGGAGGGCAGCAGCTGCACGGTGAGGGAGTCCACCTGGGTGGCGATGACGTCGCTCGATGACCAGCGGGCCGCGAGCCGGGCGAGGGTCGCGTCGAGCTCGGTGCGGGTCAGGCCGTCCATGAGCTCGAGACGTACAATCAGTTCCGGTCCGGCGAGGCGGGCGGCCGGGTCGCCGGGGGCCAGTTCAACCCCGAGCACACTCAGTTCGGTGGCCACGGAGTCGGCGAAGGCGTCCGCGACGTCGCGACTGGCATAGCTGGGGGTCCAGGGCAGGGACTGGGCGATGGCCCACAGGGCCGGGCGCCGCACCACGAACTCGGTGGGCGCGGTCGGATCGAGCACGACCAGATCGGTGTTCTCCTGAGCCGCGGCCAGCGCGACGCGCACGCCGTCGGCCGGGACCGGCCGGGCCTGCGTGTTCCACGCCGTCATCGCAGCGACCGAGGTGAACACGGGAAGCACCGTGCGTCCGTCGGGCCCGGCCACGGTGATGATCGACAGTTCCTGGGTCTTGTCGACGCGGAGGCCGGCCTCGGTGGTGCCCGATTGGCCGAGTTCGGTCACCAGGGGAACGAGCAGCCGCGAGCCACGGATGGCGTCGACCACCGTCTCTTCGCCGGCCTCCCGAGCCTGGAAGCGGCGCACGGCCGCCAGGAGCGGCTCGGGCGCGAGCCCGTCGTCGTCGCTGTGCATGTTGGGCTCAAACTGTCGTCCCTCCCACGGCTGCCCGGCGGAGTCTCCCCCTCCGGGTCCGCCGGGAAGGCCGGTGGAGCCGAGGTTACGCGCCCGCGACATCCAGCGCCTCGCCCAGGGTGAACGCCCCCGCGTAGAGGGCTTTTCCGACGATCGCGCCCTCGAGTCCGAGCGGCACGAGTTCGCGCAATGCGCGGAGGTCGTCGAGGCTGGAGATGCCGCCGGAGGCGACGACCGGTCGATCGGTGCGCTCCATCATCTGGCGGAGCAGGTCGATGTTGGGGCCTTGCAGTGTGCCATCCTTGGTCACATCGGTGACGACGTAGCGCGAGCAGCCAGCCTCCTCGAGACGGGCGAGCACCTCCCAGAGGTCCCCTCCCTCCCTGGTCCAGCCGCGGGCGGCGAGGGTGGTTCCGCGCACGTCGAGCCCGACGGCGACGGCGTCCCCGTGCCGGGCGATGACCTGCGCCGCCCACTCCGGGTTCTCCAGTGCCGCGGTGCCCAGGTTGATCCGGCTGACGCCCGCGTTCAGGGCCGCGTCCAGCGACGCGTCGTCGCGGATCCCGCCGGAGAGCTCGATCTTCACACCCGTGACCTCGCGGATCACGGTGCGGATGACATCCGTGTTGTTGCCGCGACCGAAGGCCGCGTCGAGGTCGACGAGGTGGATCCACTCGGCGCCCTGGCGGGCCCAGTCAAGTGCCGCGTCGACGGGGTCGCCGTAGTTGGTCTCGGTGCCGGCTTCGCCCTGGGTCAAGCGAACGGCCTTGCCGTCGGCCACATCCACGGCGGGCAGCAGAACGAGACGGAGGGAAGGGGTATTCACAGTCATGGGTGTCCTCGGTTGGGAGTGGTCGCGGCGACCAGGTCAGTCAGGGAAAAGTCACGGTCAGTTCTTGACGGTGCCGAGCCAGTTATGGAGCAGACGGATGCCTGCCTCACCGGATTTCTCCGGGTGGAACTGGGTGGCGGTAAGCGGTCCGTTCTCGATGGCGGCCAGGAAAGGTTGTCCGTGCTCGGACCAGGTGAGAATCGGCTTCGGGAACGGCGGCATGACGTCGAGGGACCATTCCTGGGCGGCGTAGGAGTGCACGAAGTAGAAGCGCTCCTGCTCAAGGCCATGGAACAGCATCGAGCCCTCCCCCGGCGTGACCGTGTCCCAGCCCATGTGCGGCAGCACCGGCGCCGTCAGCTGCGTCACGGTGCCGGGCCACTCGCCCAGCCCCTCCGTGTCCACGCCGCGTTCGACGCCGTGCTCGAACATGATCTGCATACCCACGCAGATGCCCAGCACCGGGCGTCCGCCCGCGATCCGGCGGTCGATGATCTCGTCGCCGTGCACCGCCTTCAGGGCCTGCATGACGGCGCTGAACGCGCCCACGCCGGGCACGACGAGCCCGTCGGCCTCAAGCGCCTGACGGCGGTCGCTGGTCAGCGTCACCTCGGCCCCGGCAAGTTCGAGTGCCTTGACGGCGGAGTGCACATTTCCGGTGCCGTAGTCGAAGACAACGACGCTGGTCACAGCGCACCCTTGGTCGAGGGCACGCCGGACACCAGGGGGTCGAGCGCCTTCGCCTGGCGGAACGCTCGGGCAAAGGCCTTGAATTCGGCTTCGGCGATGTGGTGGGGGTCGCGGCCGCCCTGCACGGTGACGTGCACCGTGAGGCCACCGTTGAAGGCGATAGCCTCAAATACGTGGCGCACCATGGAGCCGGTGAAGTGGCCGCCGATCAGGTGGAACTCGAAACCGGCCGGCTCGCCTTGGTGCACGAGGTAGGGGCGCCCGGAAATGTCGACGACGGCCTGCACGAGGGCCTCGTCGAGCGGCACGAGGGCGTCACCGTAGCGGGAGATGCCGGATTTGTCCCCGAGAGCCTGCTTGATCGCTTGGCCGAGCAGGATACCGACGTCCTCGACCGTGTGGTGCACATCGATCTCGATATCACCGCGGGCGCGCACGGTGAGGTCGGTCAACGAGTGTTTCGCGAAGGCCGTGAGCAGGTGATCGAAGAACGGGACCGACGTCTGGATGTCCGACTCACCGGTGCCGTCGAGATTGAGCGACAGATCGATGCTCGACTCGCTGGTCTCGCGCTGCAGGTGGGCGAAACGGGGCGAGGTGGTCGCGAAAGAGAAGCTCATACGGCTAGTTTATTGGCCCGAGCCGTTCACGGCCGCCCAAGCGCCTCGAGAGCGTCGAGGAACGCCGTCGTCTCGGACTCGGTGCCGGCGCTGACCCGCAGGTGGCCCGGGATTCCGACGTCGCGCACGAGGATGCCTTCCGCCAGCAGCGCCTCGAAGGTGGCCCGAGGGTCCTCGACGCCGCCGAACAACACGAAGTTGCTCGCACTGCGCAGCGGAGAGTAGCCAAGCCGGGCCAGTTCGCTCACGATGCGGTCCCGCTGCCCGCGGATGTCGTCGACCATGGCGAGCATCGCGGGCGTGTGGACGAGGGCGGCGACCGCGGCAGCCTGGGTGAGCGCGGACAGGTGGTAGGGCAGACGAACCAGGCGGAGGGCATCCGTCACGGCGGGATCGGCGGCCAGATAGCCGACGCGCACACCCGCGAAGGCGAACGCCTTGCTCATGGTGCGGGACACCAGCAGGCGCTCCCGGCCGGGCAGCAGGCTCAGGGCGGTCGGCGCGTCATCCGTCCCGAACTCGGCGTATGCCTCGTCGACGACGACGATGCCGTCGGTCGCGTCGTAGACGGCCGCGATCGTCTCCAGGGACAGGGGCGTGCCGGTGGGGTTGTTCGGCGAGCAGAGGAAGACGAGGTCAGGGGCAACCCGGTCGACCCACTCCACCGCCGTTGCCGGGGAGAGTTCGAACTCGGCGTCACGACCGCCCGCGATCCAGCGGGTACCGGTGCCGGAGGCGAGCAAAGGGTACATGGAGTAGGTCGGTGCGAAGCCGAGAACGGACCGACCCGGGCCGCCGAAGGCCTGCAGCACTTGCTGAAGAACCTCGTTGGATCCGTTGGCGGCCCAGATGTTCTTTCGAGTGAGGCCGTGACCGAGATAACGGGCGAGGGAATCCCGCAGCTCGGTGAACTCCCGATCGGGGTATCGGTTCACGGTCGTGACCGCCACGGCCAACGCCGCCACGATGTCCTGCGCCACCTCAGCCGGGATGCCGTGGGTGTTCTCATTCACGTTGAGAGCCACCGGCACGTGCAACTGCGGCGCCCCGTAGGGGGTGAGTCCGCGCAGATTATCGCGAAGGGGCAGATCGTTGAGACTGGTCACTCCCCCCATGTTACCGGGGTGAGACCGGCGGGGACTCGTTGCGGGTAGTTCACAGGTCGTTCGGAAGCGCCAGCCGCTGACCGGGCTGCACGCTGTCGGACGGCAGCTGGTTGAGGCTCACAATCTCGGCGATCACCTCGCGCGGATCGGCCGTGGGCGCAATTGTCTCGGCAAGTTGCCAGAGCGACTGCCCCGACTTGATGGTGACGTAGTCGAAGGCCGTGGCCACGCGACCGACGGTCGAGTTCTCGGCGGCGGCAATGCCTCCGTTGAGGGCGACGGCCAGAGCCACGGCCACGAGCGGAAAGGCAGCCAGGCACGTGAAAACGACGCGACCGCGCCGGGTGAGTCGGAGCCGGGTGCGTCCGGTCGTGATGGGGACGCCTCGTTCAAGTGCAGTGCTCATGTCATACCTCCTGTGAGAAGCTACATCCGACTCTCGGCCGGGAGAGCCGGATACGAACTTATGTTCCGAATGTATATTCGATTATTCGAACAATCAAGCTTTTTTCGGTAGTTTCTGAAATATTCATCCCGACCCACTCGAATACATGTTTGTTTAATGGCCTCAACGCGGATACAGTTTCGATTGTTGATTGACACTCAATCAGGCACCCCCGACATTCGCGTGAATCGGCGGCATTCGATGCGTGCCGCCAGCGCATCAATCACAACGAGGAGCGACGAACGTGGCACAGAACACCAGCGGTCCCCGCGACAAGGGCGGCACCAGACGGCGCAAGAGCCTCAGCGAGAAGCAGCTCGCCATCCTTGACGTCATCCAACGCTCGGTCAGCCAACGCGGCTATCCGCCGAGCATGCGGGAGATCGGCGACGCCGTCGGCCTGTCGTCACTGTCGAGCGTCACCCACCAGCTCAACCAGTTGGAACTGAGCGGTTACCTCCGCCGTGACCCGAACCGCCCCCGAGCGCTGGAGGTGCTCATCGAGATTCCGCAGTCGCCCGAAGACACGACGGCCGGAGCCTCGGAAAGTTTCCACACCGGAGTGCAGGTCGGCGACGCCGCCATGGTTCCGCTCGTCGGTCGCATCGCCGCCGGCATCCCGATCACCGCCGAACAGCAGATCGACGAGATTTTCCCGCTGCCCCGCCAGCTGGTGGGGAAGGGCGACCTGTTTATGCTCAAGGTGTCGGGCGAATCGATGATCGACGCCGCCATCATGGACGGCGACTGGGTCGTCGTGCGGCAGCAGAAGACCGCCGAAAACGGTGAAATCGTTGCTGCCATGCTCGACAACGAGGCAACCGTCAAGGTCTTCCGCCAGCGCGACGGGCACACCTGGCTACTGCCCCGCAACACCAACTTCGAACCCATCGTCGGCGATCACGCCGAGATTCTGGGGAAGGTTGTGGCCGTGCTGCGGTCGGTTTAGGGCAACAGCACTGAAGTTCATTAGCACTTCAGGCCGACTCTTGATCTCGCCGGTTTCGACCAACGTCGTGGTGACGCGCGTGTGTTGAGTCACCATGGTTGTTTCGGTCGGGCCTTATGGGCCGGGTCTTGTGGGCCGGGTCTTGTGGGCCGGGCACGAACACTGGTTTTGGTGTCGTGCCCGGCTTTTGTGTGGGTGGAGGCAGGGTCAGGCGGAAACGGAGGAGGTCAGGCGGGCGCGGAGGATGCGGGTCGCAGCGAGCATGTTGTGCAGGGACTGGACGGTTTCGGCGTAGCCGCGGGTTTTGAGGCCGCAGTCGGGGTTCACCCAGAGCCGGATGGCCGGGATGGCCGCCGCGGCGCGCTCGAGCAGGTCGGTGAGTTCGGCCACGCTCGGCACACGCGGCGAGTGGATGTCCCACACTCCCGGGCCGATACCGTGGTCGAAGCCCTGGGACCGGATATCGCCCACCACCTCCATGCGAGAGCGTGCCGCCTCGATGCTGGTCACATCCGCGTCCAGGTTGCGGATCGCGTCGATGACCACCCCGAACTCCGAGTAGCAGAGGTGGGTGTGGATCTGGGTGGCCGCGGCCGCACCGGCCGTCGCCAGGCGGAAGGACCCCACCGACCAGTCGAGGTATTCCGCCTGGTCCTTCTGCTTCAGCGGCAGCAGCTCCCGCAGCGCGGGCTCGTCGACCTGGACGATCTGAATGCCGGCCGTCTCCAGGTCGGCGATCTCGTCCCGCAGGGCCAGGGCCACCTGCCTGGCCGTCTCGCCGAGCGGCTGGTCGTCGCGCACGAACGACCACGCGAGGATCGTGACCGGACCGGTGAGCATCCCCTTGACGGGCTTGGGCGTCAGACCCTGCGTGAACGCTGACCACTCGACCGTGATGGGCCGCGGTCGGGACACGTCACCCCAGAGGATCGACGGGCGCACGCACCGGCTGCCGTAGGACTGCACCCAACCGTTCTCGGTGACCGCGAATCCGTCAAGGTTCTCGGCGAAGTACTGCACCATGTCGTTGCGTTCCGGCTCCCCGTGCACGATCACGTCGAGGCCGATGTCCTCCTGCAGCGCGACGACGCGACGGATTTCGGCGCGCATCAGGTCCCGGTAGTCCGCGGTGCTCAGCACCCCCCGTACCAGCTGCGCTCTGGCCCGACGGATGTCCCCGGTCTGCGGGAAGGATCCGATCGTGGTTGTCGGCAGGAACGGCAGCCCGAGGGCAATCTCCTGGGCTGCCACTCGGGCTGCGTAGGCGTCCCGGGTGAAGTCGCCCGAAGTGAGCGCGTCGGCGCGAACCCGAACGGCGCCATCGCGGACTCCGGGAGCCACCCTCCGCGCGTCGAGGGCCGCGGACGCCGCAGAGAGGTCGGTCTCGATGGCACGGCGACCCAGACTGAGGCCGCGGGCGAGTGTGGCAACCTGCGCGACCTTCTGGTCCGCAAAGGCGAGCCAGCTCTTCAGGTCGTCGTCCAGCGCCGATTCGTCGTCGATGTCGTGGGGAACGTGCAGCAGCGAGGTTGAGGTGGAAACTGAGATCCGCGGCGAGAGGCGGACCAGGCCGGCCGCCGTGTCGAAGGCGGCGGCCAGGTCGCCGCGCCAGATATTGTGGCCGTCAATGATGCCGGCTACGAGAGTTGTCGTGTCCAGTCCGGGGGTCTCCGCCGGCACGCTTCCCCGCACGAGGTCGAGTCCGATGGCTTCCACCGGGGTGATGGCAAGAACGGGTAGGGCGTCGTCGAGGCTGCCGTACGGCGCGGCGACGAACAATGCGGGGCGCTCGGCGAGGGCGCCGAGGGTGTTGTAGGCGAAGCGGAGGCCGGCGAGGGCATCCGTTCTCGGGGTGTCGATGCTCTCACTGACCAGGGCAGGCTCGTCGAGCTGCACCCATTCGGCTCCGGCGGCGCGCAGCCGCTGCAGGAGGGCGGCGTAGACCGGCACAAGGTCGTCGAGGCGGTCAAGCGGACTGAATCCGGTCGGGGCCTCGTTGCTGGGCTTGCTCAGCAGCAGGAAGGTGACCGGGCCGACGATGACGGGCCGGGTCAGGAATCCGGCCGCCTTCGCCTCCTCGAACTCGCGCACCAGCCGGGTGCCGGCGAGGGTGAACTCGGTCTCGGGGCCGATCTCCGGCACCAGGTAGTGGTAGTTGGTGTCGAACCATTTGGTCATCTCCAGCGGCGGATGCTCACCTTCGCCGCGGGCGAGGGTGAAGTAGCCGGCCAGGTCGAGGTGGCCGTCCTCGCCCCGGAGATGCGCGAACCGGGCGGGGACGGCGCCCACCGTGCACAGGGCATCCAACATCTGGTCGTAGTAGGAGAACGATTCCGGGATGGACGAGTCGTCCCGGCCGAGTCCTAGCTGCACGAGGCGCTCTCGGGTGCCCTGGCGCAGGACGGCCGCGGTCGCCTCGAGCTCGTCGGCGCTGACCGATCCGGCCCAGAACGCTTCGACGGCCTTCTTCAGTTGGCGGCGCGGCCCGATGCGCGGGTAGCCCAGGATGGTGCCGGCGGGAAAGTCGGGAAACGTGGAAGAGTTGGTCATGGGTTCTCCTTGACGGGGTGAGGGGCAGGCAGTGCGGACGATGGCAGGGTGGGGGTGAGCAGACCGCAGCCGTCGAGCACGGCGAGCACGGTCTCGTGCTGGTTGAAGGCGTAGAGGTGCAGCCCGGGGGCACCGCCGGCGATGAGTTCCCGGGCAAGTTCGGTGGCCTGACGGATGCCGATCTCACGTTGGCCTTCCTTCGTCGGCTCCACCTCGAGCGCGATCGCCAGCTCGGACGGCAGTTCCTCGCCGGACAACTCGAGGATGCGGCGCAGGCGGGCCGGGCTCGTGACCGGCATGATCCCGGGCAGGATCGGGAATTCGACCCCGGCGGCACGGGCTCGCAGGATGAAGCTGAGGTAGTGGTCGGCGTGAAAGAAGAGTTGCGTGATCGCCAGGTTGGCGCCGGCGGCCTGCTTGGCCAGCAGCGTGTCGATGTCCTGGGTGGCGGACCGGGAGCGCGGGTGGCCGTTCGGGAAGGCGGCCACGGCGATGCGTACCTTCTCCCGTTCCCGCTTGATTGTGCGGGCGGCAGGGAGTCCCGGGATCACGGCCTCGCGGTACGGCACCCGTTCGGCCTGCACCCGGTGGATCAGCTGCACCAGTTCCGCGGCGCTGCCCAGGTCGCCGAGGAAGGCCTCACCCTCCCGAATGCCTTCCGGCGGGTCGCCTCGCAGGGCCAGGAAGCTCCGCACCCCGGCGTCCAGAAACTCCCGGATCAGCTGACTGGCTTCCGCGTTGGACGAGCCCACGCAGGTGAGGTGGGCCAGCGGGTCCACGGTGGTGGTGCGCAGGATGTGGGTGAGCACGTCCAGGGAGGAGCGCCGGGAGGAGCCGTTCGCACCGTAGGTGACCGCGATGAATTCCGGGCCGGCCGCGGCCAGCCGCTCGATGGTGGCGTGCAGCACGGAGGTGGCGGCATCCGATGTGGGCGGATACAACTCGAATGAGAACGGGATCTTCCGGCACGCAGGGTCCGAGGTGTGGGGCATTGCTCCTCATTCGACAGTTGCCAGTGTCAGGCACTGGGGGCCGGGCGGCCGCGGACCGCCCGGCAAGCCAGGCGGGCGTTCGCGGGCGGGTGCCGGGCTCGGCTGTCGCTCCATGCCGCCGGCCAGGAGACCGGAGGCAACGATTGAGAAGACTCTAACAAGCACCCCCGATGCCCGGCAGGTCCGTGACCGAATATGTCGTCAGCCGGAGGCGGTCAGCCGGTGACGGCCGGCGGCACGGCGAACGGCTCGAACAGCGACCGGATCTCATCAGTCACCAGAGCCGTAACCCGGGTGCCGGTCTCGGCGTATACGGTGGACAGCACCGTGCCCTGATCGTGCAGCACCGCGATCAGGTCGCCCCGCTCGTAGGGGACGAGTAACTCGAGCCTGATCGACGGCCGCGGCAGCAGGTCCGAGATGGTCGCGAGCAGTTCCTCGATGCCCTCGCCGGTGCGGGCCGAGACGAAAATGCCCTTCGGCCAGAGTCCGCGCAGCACGAGCCCGTCATCATCGCTGATCAGGTCGCTCTTGTTGAAGACGACGACCTCCGGGATCTCCCGGGCACCGACCTCGGCGATGACCTCGCGCACTGTGGCAAGCTGGCTCGCCGGGTCAGGATGCGAGCCGTCGACGACGTGCACGATCACGTTGGCGTCGGCGACCTCCTCGAGGGTGGACCGGAACGCCTCCACCAGCTGGTGGGGCAGGTTCCGCACGAACCCGACGGTGTCCGTCAGCGTGTAGAGCAGCCCGTCGGCCGTCGTGGACTTGCGCACCGTGGCGTCCAGGGTGGCGAACAGGGAGTTCTCGACGAGTACGCCGGCCCGGGTGATGCGGTTGAGCAGGCTCGACTTGCCGGCGTTGGTGTAACCGACGATGGCGACGGATGGCACGGCGTTGCGCTTGCGGTTGGCCCGCTTGGCCTCGCGGGCGGGTTTCATCTCGAGGATCTGCTTGCGGAGGCGAGACATCCGGGTGTGGATGCGCCGGCGGTCCAGCTCGATCTTGGTCTCACCGGGGCCGCGCGAACCCATGCCTGCACCGGCGCCGCCCACCTGGCCTCCGGCCTGGCGGGACATCGAGTCGCCCCAGCCGCGCAGGCGGGGAAGCAGGTATTCGAGCTGGGCGAGTTCGACCTGGGCCTTTCCCTCGCGGCTCTTGGCGTGCTGACTGAAGATGTCGAGGATCACGGCGGTGCGGTCGATGACCTTCACCTTGACGACGTCCTCGAGTGCGCGCCGCTGGCTGGGCGCCAGCTCGGTGTCGGCGATGACGGTGTCGGCGCCCATCGCCTTGACGATGCCGGCCACCTCTTCGGCCTTGCCCTTGCCGAGGTAGGTGCTGGCGTCCGGCTTCGCCCGGCGCTGCATGAGGCCGTCGAGAACGGTGGCGCCGGCGGTCTCGGCCAGAGCGGCGAGTTCGCGCATGGAGTTCTCGGCGTCCGCGACGGTCCCGTGCGTGTACAGGCCGATCAGAACAACGTTCTCCAGCCGGAGCTGGCGGTACTCGACCTCGGTGACGTCCTCGAGTTCGGTGGAGAGGCTGGGCACGCGGCGCAGCGCGTTGCGGTCCTCGCGGTCCTGCTGCACTCCGTCGTGACCCTCGTCGTCGTGCGACGGGCCGGATTCGGCCTGCAAAGCCTGCGCCGAGCCGCTGCGGAACAGCGAATAGCCGGCAGCCTTGCTGTCAGCGCTGGCAAGAACGCGGGCGACCACGTCGTCGGTGTCGTCGGGCAGATGTGACTCAGTCATTCCTTTAACAATAGTTCCTCGATGCACGGTAAGTTCCCTCTATGCCTTCCGACCACTACTTCACCCCGGCACCCGACAGCACCCTGAAACTCCGCCAGGTGACCGTTCGATTGGGAGGCCAAGAACGCGAGCTGACCACAGCCAATTCGGTCTTCAGCCCGGAGCACATCGACACCGGTACCCAGGTGCTCTTGAACAACGCGCCGACTCCGCCGCCCGGCGGCGATTTCCTCGACCTGGGCTGCGGCTGGGGTCCGATCAGCCTGCACTTGGCCCTCGCCTCACCCCGCGCCACGATCTGGGCCGTCGACGTCAACGAGCGGGCGCTCGACCTGGTGCGGCTGAACGCGCAGAAGCTCGGCCTCACCAACATCACCGCGGTGCTGCCCGATCAGATGCCCGCCCACGTGACGTTCCGCACCATCTGGTCGAATCCCCCGATCCGGGTCGGCAAAACCGAACTGCACACCATGCTGCGTACCTGGCTGCCGCGCCTGGAGCCGGGTTCGGATGCCTGGCTCGTCGTGCAGCGCAACCTCGGCTCCGACTCCCTGCAGCGCTGGCTCGACGGCGACCTGCCCGCCGAATTCAGCACCTCACGGCACTCCATCAGCAAGGGTTTCCGGGTCCTGCGGGTGAAACGCCAGGACTAGGCCGCGTCGCGGCCCATCGCCTCGAGCGAGTACTCAGCCGAGGCGGAAGACGCCGTCGTACACGAGTTCCGCCGGACCCGACAGTGAGACGTGTTCGCCGTCCTCGGTCGGGAACATGCGCACGCCGAGCGTGCCGCCGGTGACCTCGACCTGCCACTGGTTCGGGGCACCCGCGCCGGCCCAGTGCCGGGTGGCGAGGGCCGCCGCGGCCGCCCCCGTACCGCAGGAGAGTGTTTCGCCGCTGCCGCGCTCGTGCACGCGCATCCGGATGCGGCCGACACCGTTCACGACGAGCGGATCGCCCGGTAGCACGAGCTCGATGTTCGCCCCGGCCGCCGGGTCAGGGTCGAGCTGCGGCACGAAGGTGAGGTCGACGCCTGCGAGCTCGTCGTCGTCGGCCAGGGCCACGACCACGTGCGGGTTACCCACGTTGATGCCGAGACCGGGGCGGGCCACGGGCAGGTCCTTCGCCCGAACGAGCGGTTCACCGCCGTCGAGGCGCCACCGGCCGAGGTCGACCTGGTAGCCGGTTGCGCCGCGCTGAACGTCGCGCACTCCCCCGCGGGTGCCGATGCAGAGCGTGTCGCCGCAGTCGAGCGTGGTCAGGCCCTGCTCCACCAGGAAGCGGGTGTAGACGCGGATGCCGTTGCCGCACATCTCGGACACCGTGCCGTCGGCGTTCCAGTAGTCCATGAACCATTCGGCCGCATCGTCCTCAGCGAGGGCGATCGCGCCGGCGGCCAGGCTCGTGGAGCGCACCGCGCGGATGATGCCGTCGGCACCGATGCCGAATCGGCGGTCGCAGATGGCCCGGATCTGGCTCGGGGTGAGGTCGATCTGCCCGTCGGGATCAGAGAAAAGCACGAAGTCGTTCCCGGTGCCGTGGCCCTTGGTGAAGTTCAGATCAATACCCATGCCGTCCAGTTTAGGAGGCCGGATCGATCGCCCAGTGCTCGGCCGGCTGCTCCGGGTCGGCCAGGCGGGTCAGCGCCCGGTCAACCCGATCCGGCGCGTCGAAGTCGATCCAGTGGGTGTGCGGGGAACGCTTGAACCAGCTCACCTGCCGTCTCGCGTACCGGCGGGTGAACTGCTGCGTCTCCTGGATGGCCTCCGCCCGGCTGAGGCTGCCCGTCAGCTGCCCAAGGGCCTGGGCGTAGCCGATGGCCCGGCTGGCCGTGACACCGGTCTCGATTCCACTCGGGATCAGCCCGCGCACCTCCTCGACGAGTCCGCGGGCCCACATGCCCTCCACCCGGGCGTCGAGGCGGGGGGTGAGCTCGGCACGCTGGGCGCGGAGTCCCACTGTGACCGCGGGCATCCAGTAGACCGGCTCGTCGGGCAGGGCGGCGGTGTGCGGCCCCCCGGTCAGCTCCACGACCTCGAGGGCGCGCACGAGGCGCCGACCGTTGCCGGCGCCGATGCGGGCGGCGGCGACGGGGTCCACGGCCTTCAACCGGGTGTACAGGGCGCCGGGCCCCTGCTCGGTCAGCTCGGCTTCGAGTCGGGCGCGCAGCACGGCATCCGTGCCGGGGAACTGGAAGTCGTAGACCACGGCGGACACGTAGAGCCCGGAGCCGCCGACCAGGATGGGCACGTTGCCGCGCGCCACGATGTCGGTGATCGCGGCGCGGGCCTCCGTCTGGTAACGGGCGACGGTGGCGTCGTCGGTGACCGAAAGCACGTCGAGCAGGTGGTGCGGGATGCCGCGGCGCTCCAGCACGGTGAGCTTGGCGGTGCCGATGTCCATGCCGCGGTACAGCTGCATGGCGTCGGCGTTGACGATCTCCGCCCCCCGACCGGTCTCAGCCAGGCGTTCGGCGAGGTCGAGCGAGAGGTCGGACTTGCCGGTGCCGGTGGGTCCGACGACAACGATCAGTGTCGGGTCGGTGCCGGTCACCGGGTTCGGGCCGGGCACCTGCCTAGCGCTCCCCGTCGGTGACGTCGTAGATCGGCGTGGTGCTGGAACTGGTCACCGCGGGCGAGCCCACGGCTCGGTCGGGTAGGCGCAGGGTCGGCAGGCCGAGGGAGACCGAGCCAGACCCGCCGGCGACTCCGCCGTGACTGGGCACGCCGCAGGACTCGACTTCGAGGCGGTCCCAGGCGTCGCCGGCGATGGTGCGCCGGATGCGCAGCGGAGCCCCGTCGACGGAGTCGGCGATCAGGTGGAAGGGGGCCGCCTGGGTGACCGTGACGGTCACGAGGTCGCCCGGACGGGGCAGTTCCGAGCCCTCCGGCACGTCGAAGTGCACGAGCCGGCTGTCAAGGGCGCGGCCGCTGAGTCGACGGGTGTCGGCGTCCTTGCGGCCCTCGCCGTTGGCGACGAGCAGTTCGACCTCGCGACCGACCACGGCCTGGTTCTCCTCCCAGGAGATGCGCTCCTGCAGGGCGGCGAGGCGCTCGTAACGATCCTGGACGATCTCCTTGGGGACCTGGTCGGGCAGCGTCGCGGCGGGGGTCCCGGGCCGGATGGAGTACTGGAAGGTGAAGGCGGTGGCGAACCGGGCCAGCTCCACGACCCTCAGGGTCTCCTGGAAGTCCTCCTCGGTCTCGCCGGGGAAGCCGACGATGACGTCCGTGCTGATGGCCGCGTGCGGCATCTGCGCTCGGACGCGGTCGAGGATGCCGAGGAATCGCGCCGAACGGTAGGAGCGGCGCATGGCCTTGAGGATACGGTCCGAGCCGGACTGCAACGGCATGTGCAACTGCGGCATGACCGACGGCGTCTCGGCCATGGCGTCGATCACGTCATCGGTGAAAGCAGCCGGGTGCGGGCTGGTGAAACGGATGCGTTCCAGCCCCTCGATCTTGCCGGCCGCGCGCAGCAGTTTGCCGAAGGCGAGACGGTCGCCGAACTCAACCCCGTAGGAGTTGACGTTTTGGCCGAGCAGGGTGACCTCGATTGCCCCGTCGTCGACGAGGGCCTGGATTTCGGCGAGGATCTCGCCGGGACGGCGGTCCTTCTCCTTACCGCGCAGCGCGGGCACGATGCAGAACGTGCAGGTGTTGTTGCAGCCGACGGAGATGGAGACCCAGCCGCTGTAGCTCGAATCGCGCTTCGTGGGCAGGGTCGAGGGGAAGGTCTCGAGGGAGTCGAGGATTTCGAGCTGGGCCTCGCCGTTGTGCCGCGCACGCTCGAGCATGCTCGGCAGTGACCCCATGTTGTGCGTCCCGAAGACGACGTCGACCCAGGGTGCCTTCTTGAGGATGACATCCTTGTCTTTCTGGGCCAGGCACCCGCCGACGGCGATCTGCATGCCGTCGTGGCGGCGCTTGACCGAGGCCAGCTGCCCCAGGTTGCCGTAGAGCTTGTTGTCGGCGTTCTCGCGCACGGCACACGTGTTGAGCACGACGATGTCGGCTTCCTCCCCGTCGGCCGTCACGTAGCCGGCCGCTTCGAGCGACCCGCTGAGCCGTTCGGAGTCGTGCACGTTCATCTGGCAGCCGAAGGTGCGCACCTCGTAGGTGCGGGCCCGGCCCGCAGCGTCGTGCGAGGCCTGGCTTGGAGCAATCAGAGTCGGCGCGCTCAGGGCCGAGGTGCGCAGGGCCGAGGTGCGCAGGGCCGACTGCTGCGGGTCCAGCGTCTCGGCGCTGGAGAATGGGGGCGTAGCGGTGCTGCTGGTCATAGTGGGTACCAGCTTACGCGTGGCACCTCCGAAACCGGGCCGGGTTGCCCCGACCCGCTCCCTACTGGAACCGCACCCGCGATGGCGAACCACCGCGGGAGGCAAGGGCGGCCTTCACCGCCACGCGCACGATGGACGAGGAATAGCCCTTGCGCATCAGGAACGCGTTGAGTCGACGGTCGATGGTCTGGTCGTCGAGCCGCCCGAGCTGCCCCACCCGCTTGACGGCTATTTCGATGGCCCGTTCCGTCTCGTCGTCGGGCATTTCGTCGAGCTTTTCCAGGATGAGGTCCTGATCGAGCCCGCGGCGGCGCATCTCCGCCTGCACGCCGGAGCGTCCCAGGCCTTTACGCTCGTGGTGGCTGTGCACGATCTGATCGGCGAGGCGGCCCTCGTCGATGTAGGACAACTCGATGAAGCGCTCGATGATCTCTTCGATCTCGTGCTCAGCGACCTCCGTACCGCCAAGAATTGTGCGGGCCTCGGCCGCCGACAGGGACCGGCCGCGCAGCCGCTGGCGCAGCACCCCTTCGGCGTGCTCGCGATCGACGGCGGCCCGGGAAGCCACTCCCTCGGGGGTGTCGTCCCCGTCGTCGGCACCGTCGTCGGCACCGGCACCGACACCGGCACCGGCACCGGCACCGGCACCGGCACCGGCACCGGCAACGCTGTCGACTGCGGGGCCGCTCGATGCCGCCGGACCACCGTCGCCGAGATACGAGACGGGCGCCAGTCGTTCGTCGGCGATCGGCGCCGCCTCGAGCTCAACCGGCCGGATCGCGGCGGTGCCGCGGGCCGCGCTCTTGCGACGTGCCGCACTCAGCGACGCGACCTCGTCGGCCGGCTCGAAGTGGACCATGCGCTACGCCCCCTTGCGGGCGGCGAGCTTGGCCTGGAGGGACTCCGCCTTGGCGGCTGCGGCCTCCTTGGCTGCGGCTGCGGTGACCAGGGCGGCTGCGGCGTCGATTGCGGCCTGAGCCTTCTTGGCGGCCGCACCCTCGGGGCTGATCCCGAGCTTGAAGAGGATCTTGTTCTCGATCTCGTTGGCCATCTCCGCTTCGCGCAGCAGGAAGTTGCGCGAGTTCTCCTTGCCCTGGCCCAGCTGGTCGCCGTCGTAGGTGTACCAGGCGCCGGACTTCTTGACGATGCCGTGCTCGACACCGAAGTCGATCAGGCTGCCTTCCCGGGAGATGCCGATGCCGTAGATGATGTCGAATTCCGCCTGCTTGAAGGGCGGTGCCATCTTGTTCTTGACGACCTTGACCCGCGTGCGGTTACCGACGGCCTCGGTGCCGTCTTTCAGGGTCTCGATACGGCGGATGTCGAGGCGCACCGACGCGTAGAACTTGAGCGCCTTGCCCCCGGCGGTGGTCTCGGGGCTGCCGAAGAAGACCCCGATCTTCTCGCGCAACTGGTTGATGAAGATCATGGTGGTGTTGGTCTGACTGAGGCCACCGGTGAGCTTGCGCAGGGCCTGGGACATCAGACGGGCCTGCAGGCCCACGTGCGAGTCACCCATCTCGCCCTCGATCTCGGCGCGGGGAACCAGCGCGGCGACGGAGTCGATCACGATCAGGTCGATGGATCCGCTTCGCACGAGCATGTCGGCGATTTCCAGCGCCTGCTCACCCGTATCGGGCTGGGAGACGAGGAGCGCGTCGATGTCGACTCCGAGCTTGCGGGCGTACTCAGGGTCCAGAGCGTGCTCGGCGTCGATGAAGGCGGCGATGCCGCCGTTCTTCTGCGCGTTCGCGATGGCGTGCAGGGTGAGCGTGGTCTTTCCCGACGATTCCGGACCGTAGATCTCCACGATGCGACCTCGGGGCAGGCCACCTATGCCGAGGGCCACGTCCAGCGCGATCGACCCCGTGGAGATCGTCTCGACGGGGGCGCGCTCGTCGCTGCCCAAACGCATGATCGAACCCTTGCCGAACTGGCGGTCGATTGCTGCGAGAGCGGTGTCAAGCGCTTTTTCGCGATCTGCTGATGATGCCATGAGGGGTCTCCTTCGGTCGTGCATTTCGGCGCCTATAGGCTGTTGCGTTTGGCTACCGGGAAGACCCCGACACCCGCTTTCAACAAGGCATGTGCTCTCTGTCGCTGACACAAACCGACTGTACGCGGCACGTCCGACAGAGCCGGGAACGGGGAGCGGCAGTGGATAAGCCGTCTTCGACTCCTGCTGTGGAGGAGCATATCAAAATGCGAACACGCATTCGAGAATTCCCCGAAATCCGGCGCGTGTCGAGCGAAACCTAGCTGCGGGCGGCGGGGAGGCCCGCACCGTGCCAACGGGCCTTCGGGACATCCGTCTCGGCGCAGAGGGCCAGCCAGACGTCGCGCGCCGAAGCACCGCCGGCCAGAGCCTGGTCGGCGGTGCAGCCAAACGGGGTCAGGATGAGATCGCGAGTGAGAACGCGGCCGTAGCCATCGCCGAACTCGTCGCTCAGAGCCTGACGGAACTCACTGAGTCGCATGGGATGGAACTAGCGCACCATCATGTCGTCGTAGGTGGCCACGAGCTCGTCGGGCACAGTGTCGGGGAACCTGTCGATTCCCTCGATGATGGCCAGTCGGTCGCCGACTTCCCGCATGATGACCGAGATCGGGGTCTCCAACGCTTCTGCAACGGAAGCCAGAATCTCGGAAGACGCTTCTTTCTGGCCACGCTCCACTTCGCTCAGATACCCAAGGGCCACGCTGGCCCTGCTGGCTACCTGACGGAGTGTGCGCCCTTTCTGCAGGCGGAAGTCCCTGAGCACATCGCCGATTTCCTGTCGAACAAGAATCATCGGAACCTCCTTCTCGTACTGATTATGTGTTGCTTATCGAGTACCGTTTGATACTTCTGGCGCCCACTCAACCGGGTGGTTTCGTGTGTTGGATCGCAAGAGTACTACAACCTTGAACACCCTGACACTACCGATATCGACTGGGCTTTTCTTGTGAATACGCTCGTTGTAACCACGGAATTCGGGGAACTATTCCACCGCGTCACGGGCTAACAGCTGCCACACAGCTTCGATGGCCGCGGCCACGGAGGCTGCTCGAATGAGAGCACGGTCTCCGTGCAGCCGGAGCGGGATGACCGATATTTCTCCTCTACGAGCCAGCCCGAGGAACACCGTCCCCGGCTCGTGGCCGCCCTGGCCGTCCGGCCCTGCCACGCCCGTCGTGGCGATGCCGATGTCGGCGGGCCGGCCGTCGACGGCGAGGCGCGTACGCACGCCCTCTGCCATCTGCAGGGCAACCTGCGGGTGCACCGCACCGTGCTCCTCGAGCAGAGCCGCGTCGACGCCGAGGAGGGTGTGCTTGAGCGCACTCTGGTACGCCACCACTCCCCCGTTGACGACGACGGATGCGCCGGGGATGCGGACGAGTTCGGCTGTCAGCGCCCCGCCGGTAAGGGACTCGGCCACGGCGATAGTGAGGCCGCGGCGGCTGAGTTCGGCGATGAGGCGCGCGGTGGCATCCGTCGCTCCGGGTGTGTCAGCGGGTGACAGGCTCTCGGCGAATGCCGGGGGAATCGGATCAGCCACGGTCGTGCTGGAGCCGGTTCTCGCGCCGCGCCGCCACGAGGTAGTCGAAGCCGGTGACGACGGTAACGATGAGGGCGAGGGCCATGGCCGTCCAGTTGACCCAGTAGATCCAGTCGCCCAGTAGCAGCCAGAGGGGCACGAGGGCGAGCGAGATCGCCACGGACTGCAACACGGTCTTGAGCTTGCCCCCCCGTGAGGCCGGGATGACCCGGTCCTTCAGCATGACGAACCGGAACACCGTGATGCCGACTTCGCGCACGAGGATGACGATGGTCACCCACCACCACAGCTCGCCGAGGAGGGAGAGGCAGACCAGGGCTCCGCCGGTGAGCACCTTGTCGGCGATCGGATCGAGGATCTTGCCCAGGTCGGTGACCAGGTTGCGCCGGCGGGCGATGGCCCCGTCGATCCCGTCGGTGGCGATGGCCACGATGAACAGGGCGGCCGCCCACCAGCGCAGCGCGCCGTCCTGGCCGGCGTCGGCGAGGAGCAGATAGATGAACACCGGCGCGAGCAGGATGCGCACGATCGTGATCAGATTCGGGAGATTCCAGTTGCTGGGCCGTACGACCGGCGTGGATGGTGTGGCCATGGGTCAGTCCCTGTCGGTCAGTTGCCAGGCGTCTTCATCGGGAGATGCGTCTTCTTCAAGGTACCCCTCCGACATTTTGGCGACCGGGTCGTCGGCGTAGCGCGGATCGGGCGGGCCGGGCGTGTGCTGGGCCGCGGACTGGTGAGCCGCGGCGGCCTGAGCGGTGGCCGTGGCGGCGTGGTGTTCGGCGTCGGAGCCGCGCAGCAGGGCCAGCACGCCGGGCAGCTGCTCCACGGAGACGAGCACGTCGCGCGCCTTCGATCCCTCGGAGGGACCGACGATTTCGCGGGACTCGAGCAGGTCCATCAGGCGACCCGCCTTGGCGAAGCCGACCCGGAGCTTGCGCTGCAGCATCGAGGTGGACCCGAACTGGGTCGACACGACCAGTTCCGCCGCGGCGAGGAGCACCTCGAGGTCGTCTCCGATGTCGGAGTCGATCTCTTTGCGGGGGGCGACCATGGAGACATCCGGCCGGTAGTCGGGGCGGGCCTGCAGAGTGACGTGCTTGACGACGCGTTCGATCTCGGCCTCGTTCACCCAGGCCCCCTGCACGCGGATGGCCTTGGAGGCTCCCATCGGCAGGAACAGGGCGTCGCCCTGCCCGATCAGCTTGTCGGCGCCCGGCTGGTCGAGGATGACCCGGGAATCGGTGACGCTGGTCACGGCGAAGGCGAGGCGGGAGGGCACGTTGGCCTTGATCAGGCCCGTGACGACGTCGACGCTGGGGCGCTGGGTGGCGAGCACGAGATGGATGCCCGAAGCGCGGGCCAGCTGGGTGATGCGCACGATCGAGTCTTCGACGTCGCGCGGTGCGACCATCATCAGGTCGGCGAGCTCGTCGACGACGACCAGGAGGTAGGGGTACGGCTTGAGGCTGCGCAGGCTGCCGGCGGGCAGCACGATCTCGTTGTTGACGACGGCCTTGTTGAAGTCGTCGATGTGGCGGAATCCGAAGCTGGCCAGATCGTCGTATCGCATATCCATCTCTTTCACCACCCACTGCAGCGCCTCGGCGGCCTTTTTCGGGCTGGTGATGATGGGGGTGATCAGGTGAGGGACCCCGGCGTAGGCGGCCAGTTCGACCCGCTTCGGGTCGATCAGCACCATGCGCACGTCGCTCGGCTTGGCCCGCATGAGCAGGCTCGTAATCATGGAGTTGACGAAGCTGGACTTGCCGGAACCAGTGGAACCGGCGACCAGGAGGTGAGGCATCTTGGCGAGGTTGGCGAGCACGAAGCCGCCGCCGACGTCTTTCCCGACGCCGATGGTCATCGGGTGGGTGCTGTTCGAGGCCGCCGGGGAGCGGAGCACGTCACCGAGGGTGACGATTTCGCGGTCGGTGTTGGGGATCTCGATGCCGATCGCGCTCTTGCCCGGGATCGGCGACAGGATGCGCACCTCGTTGGAGGCGACGGCGTAGGAGAGGTTTTTGCTCAGCGCGGTGACGCGCTCCACCTTGACTCCGGGGCCGAGCTGGATCTCGTACTGGGTGACGGTGGGGCCGCGGGAGAACCCGGTCACCTTCGCGTCGACCTGGAACTGGCTCAGCACCTCGGTGATGGACTTGACGATCTCGTCGTTGGCCGCCGAGCGGGCCTTGGCCGGCGGGCCCTTGGTGAGGGTCGTGTCCGAGGGCAGCAGGTAGGGCGCGGCGGGCTGGTCTGATGCCGGCGGAATCGGGGCCGGTACCAGCGACAGGGGCGTGTCGGTGGAACCGACGGCCCCACCGGCCGCGGCCGGGTCGAGGGCGTCGAATCCTGATCCGGTCAATCCGGGAAGAACCTCGGTCAGGCCCGTCTGGTCGTCGGCCTGGAGCCCGGTCGAGGAGCCGTGCGGCAGGTCGATCGCGCCCGTGAAGCGTTTGAGGGCGTCTTCGGCTCGGAGCAGGTCTTCGAGCACCTCGGTGCCGTAATGGTCCTGGTTGGGACCCGGGGTCGTCGGCGTCGTCTCCAGCGCGGTGTCGAAGCTGCCTCGTTTGTCGCCGCCGAGCAGGGTGCGCAGCGGGTCGGCGCCGTGCGGGCCGGCGGCGCTCGGATCGTCGGCGGGGGTACCGGCACCGTTCGGGCCGAGCGGCCCGCCGAAGTCAGGGTCCTCCTCGCGCTTACTCGTGTTGCGCCGCCACCAGGGCAGCGCTCCGGCATCTGCGTCGTCGTCGTCGACCCCGTCCAGTTCGACCTGAACGGCCTTCTCATGCTTCGCTTCCCGGGCGGCGGCGCGCTCCTCGGGATCGGGGAGCTGGGCCCCGAACAGCCAGGCATAGAGCTCCCGGCTGCGTTCACCGATGCGGTTGGGCGGGGTCTTGGTGATGATGAAGAGGCTCAGGGCGAGAAGCAGGATGACGACGATGGTGGCACCGATCGCCGTGGTCAGGTAGATCAGGGGGGCAGCGATCATCCAGCCGATGACGCCGCCGGCCAGTGCGAGGGTCTCCATGCCGTCGCTGGGGGCAGGCTGGCCACCGAAGATGTGGCAGAGCCCCGACACCGAAACGAGCAGCACGGATAGTCCGATGCCGATGCGGCCGTTGTCGTGCACCGAACTGGGTTTGCGGAACAGCCAGACGGAGAAGAGCAGCATGATCACGGGCAGGGCGAACGCGACGCGGCCGAACAGGCCGCCGAAGGTCCAGGCGTCGAGGGTCTGGGCGACCGCGTTGTTGATCAGGAACCACTCGATCACGGCGCCGGCGACCGACAGCAGCACGAGGAAGAAGGGCAGGCCGTCGCGGCGTTCTTCTTTGGAAAGCTTCTCCGGGCCGAGCGCCCGGGCGGCCCCGCCGGTCACGTGGGCCAGGGCCATCCACGACCGCACGAACAGGCTCGGCTTGACCTCGACCGCGGTGAACTTGACCGTCTTCTGAGCGGCAGTGCGGGCTGCGGGCTTGCGCGCCGGGGTGCCGCGCGCAGGCGTGCTGCGGGCGCGACCGTTCGACTTAGTGCTCGTAGCCATGCACCTACGGTACTTCGATCCCCCGACATTGGGGCTTAGGCACGCCACAACGCCTGCGGGCGGCGATCAGTGACTGCGACATCAGGGGCGGGCGGACGCGCGGCATCCGTCGCCCTCGGCGGGATCAGGCCTCGATCACCAGGGGGACGATCATCGGGCGGCGGCGGAAGGCGGTATTCACCCAGCGGCCGACCGTGCGGCGCACGATCTGCTGCAGCGCGAACGGGTCGCGCACCCCGTGCTCGGCGGCTTCCGCCAGGGCCGCCTCGATTTTCGGGCGCACGGCGTCGAACACGGAGGCGTCTTCGGCGAAGCCCTTCGCGTGGATCTCCGGCCCGACGATCACCCTGCCGGTGGCGGCGTCGACCACGATGATGATCGAAATGAATCCCTCCTCGGCGAGGGTGCGGCGGTCCTTGAGGTCGGCCTCGGTGATCTCGCCGACGGTGGAGCCGTCGACGTAGACGTAGCCGAGGTCCAGCTGGCCGACCTTGGTGGCCACACCGTCCTTGAGGTCAATGACCGTGCCGTCTTCGGCCAGGAGCACGTTCGCCTCCGGCACGCCGGTCTGCACCGCGAGCTTGGCATTGGCGACCAGGTGCCGGTATTCGCCGTGCACAGGCAGCACGTTCTTCGGTTTCAGGATGTTGTAGCAGTAGGTCAGTTCCCCGGCGGCGGCGTGCCCGGAGACGTGCACCTTCGCGTTGCCCTTATGAACGACCGTGGCGCCGAGCTTGGTCAGGCCGTCGATGATGCGGTAGACCGCGTTCTCGTTGCCGGGGATCAGGCTGGAGGCCAGGATGACGGTGTCGCCGGGGCCGACCTCGATCTGGTGGTCCTGGTTCACCATCCGGCTGAGCACGGCCATCGGCTCACCCTGTGAGCCCGTCGACATGTAGACGATCTTGTCACCCGCGATGTTGCCGGCCTTCTTGAAGTCCACCAGCACGCCCTCCGGCACCCGCAGGTGGCCGAGGTCCGCGGCGATGGTCATGTTGCGCACCATCGAGCGGCCCAGGAGCGCGACCCGGCGTCCGTTCGCGTGGGCGGCGTCGAGTACCTGCTGCACCCGGTGCACGTGGCTGGAGAAGCTGGCCACGATCACCCGCCGCGGAGCCCGGGCGATGACATCGTCGAGCACGGGGCCGATGGAGCGTTCCGTGGGGGTGAAGCCGGGGACATCCGCGTTGGTGGAATCGACCAGGAACAGGTCGACGCCCTCGGTGCCGAGGCGCGCGAATTCGCGCAGGTCGGTGAGGCGGTCATCGAGCGGCAGTTGGTCCATCTTGAAGTCGCCGGTGTGCAGCACCGTGCCGCCGACGGTCTTGATGGCCACGGCCAGGGCGTCGGGGATGGAGTGGTTCACGGCGACGAATTCGAGGTTGAACGGGCCGAGCCGTTCCTTCTGGCCTTCCCGGACCTGCAGCGTGTACGGGGTGATCTTATGTTCCTTGAGCTTCGCCTCGATGAAGGCGAGGGTCAGGCCCGAACCGATCAGCGGGATGTCCGCGCGCAGCTTCAAGAGGTAGGGGACGGCACCGATGTGGTCCTCGTGGCCGTGCGTGAGCACGACCGCGAGGATGTCGTCGAGGCGGTCCCGGATGGGGCTGAAGTCGGGCAGGATCAGGTCGACGCCCGGCTGGTGCTCCTCGGGGAACAGCACCCCGCAGTCGACGATCAGCAGCTTGCCGTCGATCTCGAACGTGGTCATGTTGCGGCCGATTTCGCCAAGGCCACCGATCGGCGTGATGCGGAGGGTTCCCGCCATGAGCGGGGCCGGGTCGTACACATCGATGGGCACAGGCCCTCCTCGGGGTTCGGTGGGGCGGTTAGCGTGTCGTTCCGGCGACCTTCGGCAGGGCGCCGCCGGCCGCGGCATTGCGGTCCGGGCGGAAGTTGGAGAAGTCGACCCCGGGGATGTTCTTGACCAGGTCTATTTCGTCTTCGATCTGGGCGGCTTCCCACTCCTCCGGGCCGACGAGGGGCAGGCGCACGCGCGGGCTGTTGATTCGGCCGAGGCCGTGCAGGATGTACTTGACCGCGACCGTACCCGGAACGTGCGTCATGCAGGCCCGCACCAGCGGTTCGAGCTGCTGGTGCGCGGCGGTGGCCGCCTTCAGGTCTCCCGCATTCACGGCGTCGACCATCTGGCGATACGGGGTCGCGGCGATGTTCGCCGTGACCCCGATCAGGCCGGTCGCCCCGATCGACAGGTGCGGCAGAACGTTGGGGTCGTCGCCGGAGAAGTACATCAGGTCGGTCTGGTTGAGCACGCGGCTGACCTGGGCCAGGTCACCCTTGGCGTCTTTGACGGCGAGGATGTTCGGGTGCTTCGCGGCCCGTAGGATCGTCTTGTATTCGATCGGGATACCGGTGCGTCCGGGGATGTCGTAGAGGATCACGGGCAGATCCGTGGCATCCGCGATCATGCGGAAGTGGGTGAGCACGCCGGCCTGGGTGGGCTTGTTGTAGTACGGGGTGACGATCATGTTGCCGTCGGCGCCCGCCTTCTCGCTCTGCTTGGCAAGCTGCATGGCGTGGGCGGTCTCGTTGGACCCGCCGCCGGTGATGATCTTCGCGCGTCCGCCGGAGATATCCCTGCCGACCTCGACCAGGCGGATCTTCTCCGCGTCGGTGAGGGTAGACGTCTCACCGGTGGTGCCGGTGACGACGATGCCGTCCGCTCCGGCGTTGATGACGTCGTCGATGTGCTGGGCCACGCCCGCCCAGTCGACTTCGCCGTCGGCGGTGAAGGGAGTCACCAGGGCAACGAGGACCTGGCCGAAGGGATTCTGAGACATAGACACGAGGGACAGGCTACCGGTCAGCGTGGGGCCCCGCACCGCCGCGGCGTCACGTTACGGGGCGACGCGACCGTTCTTGTTGAAAGCGGCGTAGGTAAGCGGCATCAAGGCCGCGAACTGGTCTTCCATCTTCTCGGCGCACATCTCGATCTCGCGCTGCGGGAACGACGGGAAGTGGGTTCCCTCGCGCTTGGTGCGCAGACTGAGAAAGTTCATCAGCGACCGGGCGTTCATGGTCACGTACATCGAGGAGAAGATGTTGAGCGGCAACACGATGCGGGCAACCTCGCGGGCCACGCCGGCTTCGAGCATCCGTTGATACGACGCGTAGGCGTGCGCGGAGGCCTCGCGGGTCAGCTGGTCGACCAGCGCGGCCTGCTCGGCCGTGCCGGGCAGGAAGTCGTAGGCGCCGGGCTTGCCGACCTGCACGAGGTTGCGGGTCGGGGCCGGAACGTAGAAGACCGGGTTCAGCTCGCGGTAGCGGCCCGATTCCTCGTTATAGGAGGCGATGCGGTGCCGCATGAACTCGCGGAACACGAAGATCGGCGCCTGCACGTAAAAGGTCATCGAGTTGTGCTCGAACGGCGAGCCGTGGCGGTCGCGCATGAGGTAGTTGATCAGCCCGGCGTCACCCGTGCTCGCGGCGTCGCCGTCCGATTCCTCGAGCAGGGCCTTGGTCAGGGTCTGCTCCCCCTGAGTCGACACCCGTGCGGCGAACAGCACATCGGAGTCGTGGGCGCTCGCGCGCACCAGTTCGACGGTTACATCGGAGCGGAACTCAATTTCAGACACGGCTAAACGATACCTGCTGCACGCGTAACCTGTCGTCACACGGACCCGCCCGGTCCGAGATCCTTGTATCGTCGCAGCATGAGTCCGATCTCCGCCCTGATTCTCGTGCTGGTTCTCGTCTCGGGCGCCACCGTGCTGGGCCTCGTCTGGCGGTCCCGCCAGGGGCGCCCCATCGTGGTCGCCCCGGCGGCTCCGGAAGCGCTCGGTGTGCCGGACGCGCTCACGCCGGCGGATGTCAGCAGCCGGGTTCCGTTCGGGGCGAACGCCACGCTCGTGCAGTTCTCCACCAGTCACTGCACCCGCTGCCCCGGCACCCAGGTGCTCCTCGCCGGCCTGGCCCGGTCCCGTCCCGGCGTCGCGCACCTGGACGTCGACCTGACCCACCGCCGCGACCTCGCGAACCGGTTCGGGATCCTGCAAACCCCGACCACACTGATCCTCGATGGAACCGGTCAGGTGCGCGCCCGGATCGGCGGCGTTCCGAACCGGGCCGGCGTCCTCCGGCAACTCGACGACCTCACCGGGAGCAGCCATGCCCAGCTCGCCCGCTGAACCCCGGCCGCAGCCCTCCGCGCGCCGGGTCCGCCCGGATCGCCCGGACCTCGACCCGCGCGGACCACGCTTCGGCGCCGCGATCACGGCCGTTCTGCTCCTGGTGGTGGTGTTCCTGTCGCTGACCGGGGCATCCGTCGCCGCCTTCGTCCTCCTCACGATTCTCTCGGCCCTCTTTGCCTGGGGTTCCTTCGCCGGCGCCGGGCGGCACCCGTACGGCGTGCTGTTCAAGACCGTCGTGCGGCCGCGGCTCGGCCCGCCCGTCGCACTGGAGAAATCGGCCGCGCCGACGTTTGCGCAGGGGGTAGGGCTGCTGGTCACCGTGACCGGCGTGCTGCTCGGTCTGGCCGGGCTGACGCCCGCTGTGGGCGTCGCTGCCGCCGTCGCATTCGTCGCGGCGTTCCTGAACGCCGTGTTCGATTACTGCCTCGGCTGCCAGCTGTACCTGCTCCTGGTGCGTGCCGGCATCCTCGGACGCGGGCCGACGGCCGTGGCCGGGAGCTGATGGCTGCCGCGGCTTCATCCCTGATCATTGGCTGAGAGTGAACCCCCTGTGGGCCGAGGCGACAGTTAGGCTGAAGCTTCACTTTCAGGAGGCAACACCATGGCACTCACCAGCGAAGCAACAACTGTCTGGACCGGCGATCTGAAGTCCGGCAGCGGTACCGTCACCCTCGACTCCTCCAAGACCGCCGAGTTCCCGGTCACCTGGCAGGCCCGGTCCGTCGGCACCCCGAACACCACCAACCCGGAAGAGCTTCTCGGAGCCGCCCACGCGGCCTGCTTCTCGATGGCCCTGGCCAACGGCCTCAGCGCCGGCGGACACACCCCCGACAGCATCCAGACCACCGCGGCCGTCACCTTCGAAGCCGGCGTCGGCGTGGTGGGCAGCCACCTCCTGGTCAGCGCCAAGATCCCCGGCCTGACCGAAGAGGAGTTCGCGGTCTACGCCGAGGACGCCAAGGCCAATTGCCCGATTTCGAAGGCGCTCGCGGGCATCCCGATCACCATCGAAGCCGAGCTGGCGTAGGCGCGGCCCGCACACAATGCGAGTTCTCGTCTCCGGCGCGTCCGGACTGATCGGCACCGAGCTGAGCGCACAGTTGCGCGCGGCCGGCCACACCGTGGCCCACCTGGTGCGCCGCGATCCGCGCGGGGCCGACGAATTCCGCTGGGACCCGGCCGCGCTGAGACTGGACAAGGGCGCCCTCGACGGCGTCGACGCCGTGATCAACCTGTCGGGGGCTTCCATCGCCCGTTTGCCATGGACGAAGGCCTATCGCCGGGAGATCCGTGACTCGAGGGTGCAGGCCACACGCACGCTGACGGATGCCATGGGCCGGCAGGCGACACCGCCGGCCGTGCTGCTCAATGCGTCGGCTGTGGGCATCTACGGCGACCGTCCGAGTGAGGTACTCACCGAAAACTCCCCGGCCGGCAACGATTTTCTGGCGAAGGTCACCCGAGACTGGGAGGCCGAGGCCGAACGTGCGCCGGAGTCGACCCGTGTCGTCACCCTCCGCACCGGGCTGGTCATCGCCCGCGGCGGCGCCCTGAAGCCGCTTCTGCCGATCGTCAAGCTCGGCCTGGGCGGCCCGCTCGGCCGTGGCACCCAGCACTGGCCGTGGATCAGCCTGCACGATGAGGCCGCGGCCGTCGTGCACCTGCTCACCTCGACGCTGTCGGGTCCGGTCAACCTGGTCGGCCCTACACCGGCCACCGCGAACGACGTCATCCGGGCCGTCTCGGCCGGGCTGCACCGCCCGTTCCTGGTGCCGGTGCCGGAATTCGTGCTGACGCTCGCACTGCAGGATGCCGCTCGCGCACTGCTGCTCGCCGACCAGCAGATCGTGCCGGAGAAGCTGCACACAGACGGTTTCGTCTTCACCCACACGACCGCGGCCGAGGCCGTGGCCTGGATGCTCAGCCGCCCGTAGTTCTGACCGTTCGCGGCCGTGGACGGCCGAGGCGCCACCCCTTTAGCGCGCGGTGATGGATGCGGGTGAGCTGGTTCGAGGGCCGGGTCACCGGGTTTCGGCGGGCTCACGCACCGGCGGAGGCTAGAAGCGCTCGAGGGCGATCGCGGTACGGATGGCGCCGCGGGCGCGGCGGCGGTCCCCCGAGGAGTTGTAGGCCAGGCCGAGCCTGAACCAGGCGCGCCAGTCGTCGGGGGCGGCATCGACGGCCGCCTTGTAGATCGGGAATTCGGCGTCGGCCTCGTCCCGCATGGGGCGTCCGCTCGGCCGGATCGGCAGTTCTTCGACGGGGAGTCCGCCCTCGGCCTCCAGTCGGCGCACGAGCCGCTCGGAGTTGCGCCCGAACTGGAGTTCGGCGACCAGCGCCCAGACTCCGACCAACGGGAGTACGAGAAGCGCCACCCCGATCACGATGCCGATGATTTCGCCGCTCTGCAGGAACAACACCGCTCGCCAGCCGACGAGGACCAGGTAGAACACCAGCAGCAGGGCCATCAGGCCGGCGGCAAGCCGGCCCTTCATTCGGCGGCCTCACCCGGGTGGGCAGTCGTGACCGTCGTGGGCGCACCCAGTCCGAGATCGATGATCTGGTCGAGCCCGACTGTGACGCCGACGGCCGTGCGCGTGGCCGCCAGGGCCAGCAGGATGCCACGTTCGTAGGATGCGGCCGACAGGGTGTTGTGGCTGATCGTGAGGGTCTCCCCCGCACCGCCGAAGAACACGTCCTGGCGGGCGAGCATGCCGTCGAGGCGCAGGCTGTGCACGGGGATGCTCGACACCTGCTGGCCACGGGCGCGCTGGTCGGTGTGCGGCGCCGACACCGGCCCGATTTCGGCCCTGGCCCGCCCGATCAGTTCGGCTGTGCGCACGGCCGTGCCCGACGGAGAGTCCACCTTGCCGGCCCGGTGGGCCTCGACGATCTCGATCGAGTCGAAGAAGCGGGCGACGAGCACCGACAGGCCGGTCGCGATGACCGACCCCATCGAGAAGTTGGGGATGATGACGACGCCGATCCCATTCTGCCCGGCGAGGCGGGCGGAGAGGGCGTCGATGCGGTACTGCGACCAGCCGGAGGTGCCCACGAGCACGCGCAGGCCGTGGTCCACCGCGAAGTCGACCACGCTTTGACTGACCCCGGGCAGGGTCAGATCGATCACGATCTCCGCGCCGATCATCTCGGACAGGTCGCTCTTCGAGTTCAGGCCGGCGACGAGATCGTACTCCTCGGACTGCTCGACGAGACCCGAGACCAGGCGGCCCATCGTTCCCGATACGCCGACGATGGCCACCCGTGTTTTCATGGGTCCAATCTATCAATCGCGGGGCATCGAGTTAGCCTTGGGCCATGCCTGACACTCCCGCCCTTGCCTTCACCGCCGTGTCGGTGACGGATTCCGGCTCCATCGTGCTGCTCACCCAGTACTTCAGCGATCGGGAGTCGGGCTTCCCGGCCGCGCAGGGCCGGTACCGCACCACGTTCCCCGATCCGGTCCAGTTCCTGCCGCCGTCCGGGGTGTTCCTGTTGGTCAGCGAGGAAATGGGACCGGCCGAACGTGCGTTTGTGGGGTGTGGCGGCATCCGTCGTCTCGACGATTCCCCGGCCGGAACTGTGCGGTTCGAGATCAAACATCTCTGGCTACAGCCGCAGGTGCGGGGGCGCGGCTGGGGGCAGTCGCTGCTGACCGAGCTCGAACGACGCGCCCGGGGGTTCGGCGCCGACGACGTCGTGCTCGACACCAACGCGAGCCTGACCGCGGCCGGAGCGCTCTACGCGCGGTCGGGCTACGAGTCCGTCGCGCCGTATAACGACAACCCGAATGCCACGACCTGGTATCACAAGAGCCTCACCCGGAAGACGGACAAAGCCGGGCCAGCCGAGAATCGGCCGCCCGGAATCCGCCTATCCACCTAGAACAGGAGCGGGTCCGGCAGACCGGTGCGCAGCTCCACGGGGAGGTGCCCGGTGTCGTTGTGGGTCAGTAACGTCCAGGGGCGGCCCGGTTTTTGGTGCAGCACGGTGAGGCCGCAGTTCGCCTGGTTGATGCTGATCCACCGCCAGTCCGGGGCGCCGAGCACCTCCCGAACGAACCAGGCGATGACGAAGTTGTGGGTGATCAGCAGGTCGTGGCGTTCGCCGCGGCGTGGCTGGAGGAACTCGGCCACGGCGTCGCCCATCTGCGCGCTGCCGGCCTCGATGTCGGCCTCGGTGACCCCACCGAAGAACGGCGCATAGGCCGACGGCGTCTCCGGCGCCCTGCCGGAGGGGATGCAGTCGAAGAGCAGCGGGCTGGGCACCGAGGTCAGGGCCGGCAGTCGCTGCGCGATGATTTTCGCCGTGTCGGCAGCGCGCTGCAGCGGGGAATGCCAGGCGTCCGTGAACGGCACGCCGCCGAGACGCTCGGCGATCAGCTGAGCCTGCCGGGTGCCGCGCGCGGACAGAGGCCCGTCGGGCATGCCGTGCTCGGCATCCTGCTGTTCACCGTGACGAACGAGGTAAATGTAATGGTGCAAGGGGATCTCTCTCAGTCAGGAGCGCACATCAGCGTGTGGCCCCGGCTTTGGGTCTCGGTGGTTCTGGGCATTCAGCATCCGGGCACTGAGTTTTTGGACTCCGAGTTTTCTGGGCTCCGAGTTTCTGGGCCCGACAGTTTTGCTCAGGAGGGCACTGCGGTCGGCAGGATCCCGGCGAAGACGTCGTCGTCGAGCGCGCCGACCGCGGAGATGGAGAGCGAGCCGGCGGCCAGCTCGGCGGCGAGGTTCTGGACGTCGTCGGCCGTGACGCGCGCGAGCCGGCGGAGGGCCTCGTCGAGGTCGATGAACTCGCCGAGGGTGATCTCGGCGCGGCCCAACCGGGACATCCGGGTATCGGAGTCTTCCAGGGCGAGAGCGGATGCGCCGGACAACTGGCCCGCGGCCCGCGTCATCTCGTCGGCCGTGACGCCGTGGTCGGCGAGTCGGTGCAGCTCGCCCAGCATCAGCTCGGCCACCTGGCCGGACTTCGCCGGGGTGCAGCCCGCGTACATGCCGAACAGTCCCGCATCCGAGTAGCCGGGCGCGAAGGAGTAGACCGAGTAGGCCAGACCGCGCTTCTCGCGGATCTCCTGGAACAGGCGCGAGGACATGCCCCCGCCGAAGATCGAGGTGAGCACGCTCATGGTGACGCGCCGATCGTCGGTGGCCAGGAGGCCGGGGAAGCCCATCAGGATGTTCGCCTGTTCGAGCGGGCGGCGCACGATGGTGACCGCATCACCCTGGCTGAGCGCGGCAGGGGCACCGGCCCGGCGGCCGACCGGGGGCGCGACAACGCTGAGGTCCCAGCCGGCGAGGGCGAGGGACCGGGTGACTGCGGCGACCAGCACGTCGTGGTCGACCGCGCCGGCCACGGTGACGACCAGGTCCTGCGGGCGGTAGTTCGCCCGGTAGTGTTCCAGAACGGCGGCGTGCGTGGCCGCACGGATCGTGTCGGGACTACCGCCGATCGGGCGCCCGAGCGCGTGATCGCCCATGACCGCCTCGAAGAAGCGCTCGTTGGCGACGTCGGCCGGGTCGTCGTCGGCCATGGCCAGCTCTTCGAGGATGACGCCCCGCTCGTTCTCGAACTCAACCGGGTCGAGCAGTGACGACGTGAGCATGTCGGTGAGCACCTCGACCGCCATCGGCAGGTCTCGGTCTTGCACCTTGGCGTAGTAGCAGGTGTATTCCTTGGCCGTCATCGCGTTGTGCTCACCGCCGACCGAGTCGAAGGCGATCGCGATGTCGAGGGCGGTGCGCTTGGCGGTGCCCTTGAACAGGAGGTGTTCCAGAAAGTGGGTGGACCCGAAGTGGCCGGGCTCCTCGTCGCGGGAGCCGACCGCGACCCAGTAGCCGATGGTCAGGCTGCGGCTGCCGGGAACGTGTTCCGACACGATGCGCACACCGCTCGGCAACACGCTGCGGCGCACCAGGGAATCACCTGCCGCGCGAAACGAGAGTTCGGGCAGATCCAGAGAGAATTCGACGGCACCGTTCATGACTAGACCACCTTACGTCACGGCGCCGGCACGGCCCGGGTGCCGGCACCGGTGTTCGGCCGGCGCCGGTGTTCGGCCGGCACCGGTGCGTCAGGCCGAGATCCGGTCGAGGTCTACCATGTCGCTGCGGGTCAGACGGATGCCGGCCGCCGTCACGAGGGCGTCGACCTGTTCGGGCTGGCTGGCACTGGCCACCGGCGCCACGACCGGCCCCCGTGCGAGCAGCCACGCGATCGCGATCGCCGCCGGCGGCGCCTCGTGCTCCTCGGCGATGCGGTCCAGCACCGCAAGCACGCGGAATCCGCTGCGGTTGCGGTATTGGGCACCGCGGGAGCTGCGAGTGGTCTTCTCCAAATCGGCCTTCGACCGGTACCGGCCGGCCAGAAATCCGTGGGCGAGCGCGAAATAGGGGAGCACCGCCATTCCCTGGGCGCGGGTGACGAGGGCGAGGGAGGATTCGAATGCGGTGCGGTGCAGGAGGTTGTACTGCGTTTGCAGGGCGACAAAGCGGGGCAGGCCGTTCGCCGCGAGAACGCGGGCCTCCATCAGACGTTCGGCGGAGAAGTTGGAGGCGGCGAGGTAGCGCACCTGGCCGCGGCGCATGAGCACATCGACGGCGCCGAGGCTCTCTTCCAGCGGCACGGTCGGGTCGTCGAAGTGGAAGTGCAGCAGGTCGATGTAGTCCGTCCCCAGTCGGTCGAGGGAGGCGTGCACTGCGCCGATGATGCTGCGGGAGGAGAGCCCGGGGTTGTCGAGGTTCTTGCCGATCTTGGTGGCGATGACGGTGCTGTCGCGCGTTCGGCGCGAGCGCAGCCACGACCCGATGATCACCTCGCTACGGCCGGAGGTGTAGCTGTCGGCCGTGTCGAGGAAGTTTCCGGCCAGGTCGCGGTGACGGTCGAGGATGCGGTGGCTCGTGGCGCCGTCTGCCGTCCACCCGAACACGCTCGTGCCGAGTGCCAGCGGGTGCACGGTGAGGTCGGTGTCGGCAATCGTGCGGCGGAGCGCCAGGGGGGACGCCCCGGTCGCGGGGGCGGCCCGCGGGACGTACGGATCCGGGATCGCGAGCGGGGGCGGCAAAGCCGCCTGCGGGGCGGTCGGGATGGACGTCGAGATCGGAGCCGGGCCCTGTCCGCTCGGATGAGCGGGCATGCTGGTGGTCGTATGGCGGGAACCGTGCATGCTCGGACGCGGCATCCGTCGTCTCCCTTCGGTTGAGCCGAGGTTATCCCCGGGGCCGAACGTTGCACAGGACACGCCTGGACCGTTACCAAACCGTGCGCGCATCGGGCCTGAACCCCGCCGCCGGAAGCGGAGAATCAGTTCCCAGAGTGTGAAGTTAGAATTGGGGAGAACCGATTCCTGAGTAGCGGCCGCCCAGGCAACGCCCCCCGCCTGCCCGAATCATCCGCGAAAGAAGGATCCATGACGCAGCTCGCCGGCGTGTCCACGCCCGAGGTATTGAAAGAAGCGCGCAGGCGACGCACGTTCGCCGTGATTTCGCACCCCGACGCGGGGAAGTCGACGCTCACAGAGGCCCTGCTGCTGCACGCGCGGGCCATCACCACGGCCGGCGCCACGCACGGCAAGGCCGGCCGGCGCGGCACCGTCTCCGACTGGATGGCGATGGAGCAGGCCCGCGGCATCTCCGTGACCAGCGCGGCGATCCAGTTCGAGTACCGCGACGCCGTGATCAATCTGGTGGACACCCCCGGGCACGCCGACTTCTCCGAGGACACCTTCCGCGTGCTCTCCGCCGTCGACGCCGCAGTCATGCTCGTCGACGCCAGCAAGGGTCTCGAGGTGCAGACCATGAAGCTCTTCGAGGTGTGCAAGCAGCGCGGCCTACCGGTGATCACGGTCATCAACAAGTGGGACCGTCCCGGTGCCGAGGCGCTGGACCTGATGGACGAGATCCGGGAGCGCACGGGACTCCTGCCCACTCCCCTGACCTGGCCCGTCGGGATCGCCGGTGACTTCCGCGGCGTGATCGACCGGTCCTCACACGAATTCATCCGCTTTCACCGCACCACCGGCGGAACGAAAGCCGCCGAACCCGAACGCTTGAGTGTGGCCGTCGCGGCCGCTGAGGAGGGCGCAGCCTGGGTCACCGCGGCCGAGGAGTCCGAGCTGCTCGCCGAGGAGAGCCAGGACCACGATGAGGCCCGCTTCCTCGCGAACGAGACCACCCCGGTGCTGTTCGCCGCGGCCGTGCTCAATTTCGGCGTGCAGCACATTCTGGACACCCTCGTGGACTTCGCGCCGGCCGCGGAAGCCCGGGAGAACGCATCCGGTGGCCACCGCCCCGTGGACAGCGCCTTCTCCGGTTTCGTGTTCAAGGTGCAGTCCGGTATGAACGCCTCGCACCGCGACCACGTCGCGTTCGTGCGGGTCTGTTCGGGTCAGTTCCGGCGCGGGATGATCGTGACCCACGCGGCCAGCGGGCGGCCGTTCGCCACCAAGTACGCGCAGCACCTGTTCGGGCGCGAGCGGGAGGTGGCCGACGAGGCCTGGCCCGGCGACATCGTCGGCCTGGTCAATGCCTCCGCCCTGCGGGTGGGCGACTCGATCTTCGAGATCGAACCGGTGGAATACCCGCCGCTGCCGATGTTCGCGCCCGAGCACTTCCGGGTGGTGCGGTCCGCGGACTCCAGCAAGCACAAGCAGTTCCGTCGCGGCATAGACCAGCTTGACCACGAGGGTGTCATTCAGGTGCTGCGGTCGGAGCTGCGCGGCGACCAGGCGCCGGTGCTCGGCGCGGTCGGGCCGATGCAGTTCGAGGTTGTCGAGGAACGGATGACGCACGACTTCGGCGCCGCCATTCGCACCGAGGCTCTGCCGTACCAGCTGGCCCGGCGCACCGACCGCGCGAGCGCCGAGATCCTCGGCCACGACCGCCAGGTCGAGGTGCTGATGCGCTCCGACGGCACGCTGCTCGCCCTGTTCAGCACTCCGTGGCGGCTGCGAAACACCGTGCGCGACCACCCCGAGCTGATGCTGGAAGACCTCGCCACGGGCAGCAACGAGGTTCCCGCCGCGTATTAGGCGCGTCGGTCCTGATTCGCAGGCAAGCAGCCCGAACCGCGAGGGCAGCGGCCAGCACGAGGGCCGCGGCCAGGCGGATGCCGTCGGATGGGGTCAGCGGGTCAGGTCGCGCGGCGGCTCCGTGAACTCGTCTCCGCCGTACTTTTCGTTGGCGACGCCCATCATCTCGGGCCACATCCGGTGCCGGGCCGTGGCCGCCTGCCCGCTCTCGAAATATGTCTCCCGCTGGTCCTCGCCGACCCCGGACACGTTCATGACGCCCACGATGGTGGCGACCTTCGTGCTCGCACCAGCCATCCAGGTGTCCCTGTTCTCATCGGTGGTGCCGGTCTTGCCGATCATCGGCACCTGCGGGTCGGTGTCGTAGTACGACGGGCTACCCGAGCCTCTGGTCATCACGCGCTCCATCGCGTAGCTCATGGCCGCGGCCACCTCGGGGGTGACGGACTGCGTGCAATTCGACTGCGGGGCGGGAAGTTCGGCTCCGTCGGGGCCGGTGATCCGGTCGATCACGATCGGGGTGCAGGTGACGCCGTTGTTGGCGATCCCCGCGTAGGCGGCGGCCATCGTCAGCGGCGCGATCTCATTGGTGCCCAGCACCGCGGACGCGCCCTGTTCCAGAGCGCCACCATCGGCGCGGTGCACGCCGAAGGCTTCGGCCGTCTTGCGGATGCCGCAAAGGTCGAGTTCCTTGGCCATTCCGATGAAGCCGGTATTGATCGAGTCGATGGTCGATTCCAGGGCGGAATAGGAAGAATCGTCATCCGAGGAGGAGTCGTTGCCGGGCGCGAAGCTCTCGCCGTAGTCCTGGGGACCGTTGCAACTGTCCTCGAAGGTTCCCCACTCGTCGCGTTCCCAGGCGCTGACCGAGTCGGCGAGCGAATTACCCTGAGTGAGCCATTCGGCGAGGGTGAAGACCTTGTAGGTCGACCCGGTCTGGAATCCGTTGGAGCCGCCCTGGTCGAGATCGGTGTTGTAGTTGATGCCGGTGAAGTTCGCTCCGGTGTCGGCCGGGTCCTGGCTATAGTCCTTGTTCTGGGTCATGGCCAGAACACGCCCTGTACCGACGCCCACGCTCGTGATCACGCCGCCGAGATCCCAATCCTCGAAGGTCTTGGGCACGTTCTCGGCCATGGTGCTCTCTGCCGCGCTCTGCAGTTCCGGGTCGAGGGTCGTGTACACGTTGTAGCCGCCGAGCCGGAAGTTGGCCAGGCGGGCATCGGCATCCGCCCCGAAGGCCGGATCGTTCCGGAGGGTCTGGAGTACCAGGTCGCAGAAGTAGGCGCTTCCGCCCGCGGTGCGGCACCCCGTGCTCGGTTCGGTGATGGTCGGTTCGATCGGAGCGCTGATCGCGGCGTCGTGGTCGGCCGTGCTGATCTTCTGGTTCTCCTGCATCTCGTCGAGGATGTAATCACGGCGTTCCTTGTTGGCCGCGTACCCGTTGGCGGCGCCGTTGGTCGGGCTGTCGGGTTCGTCGAGCTGGAACTTGACCGGGTTGTTCACGATCGCGACGAGGCTCGCGGCCTGCGGCAGCGTCAGCGCGGCCGCAGTCGTGTTGAAGTAGTAGTTGGCGGCCGCCTCGATGCCGTAGACGGATCCACCGAAGCCGGTGATGTTCAGGTACTGCCGCAGGATGTCGTCCTTGGAGGACTTCTTCTCCAGACCGACGGCGAGGCTCATCTCCTTGAGTTTGCGCCACGGGCTGGTCTCCGTGGCCGCGTCGTAGCAGGTCATGCGCTCGGCGTCGTCGGAAAGGGCCTCGCACTGCTGCACGAGCACATTTTTCACGTACTGCTGGGTGATCGAGGATCCGCCGCGGACGTCGCCGGTGAACAGCGTGGTGACGGCGCCGGTGAGGCTGCCCCAGATGTTCACGCCGCCGTGCTCGTAGAATCCGGGATCCTCGCCGGAGGTCGCCGCATCCTTCACGTACCGGCTGATCGCATCCGAACTCACTTCGACCCGGTTCTGGTCATAGAAGGAGGCGAGCAGATAGGGCGAACCGTCACTCGCTGTGGCGTAGATGTTGCTCTTCTGCGACAACCGGCCGATCGACAGGTCGTCGGGCAGATTGACCACGACCACGATCGCCGTCGTCGCCAGCAGGGCCACGACGACACCGAGCGCGATCAGCACACGCGAACGCCGCCGGGACCGACGGGCGTTTCTTCTACCGGACAATTCAGGGGGCATGGGCGCCGAGTCGTTTCTGGTCGCGAAGGAAGCGGGAGGGCCGCCGGGCCGAACGGCCCGGCGGCCCGGCGACTACAATCAGGCGTCGACGACGACCGAGGTGATGACCGGGATGCGGCGGTACTTGCGCTGCATCCAGCGGGTCAGACTCTGCGTGAAGATGTCTTCGAGCTCTGCGCCGTTGACGATCTTGACCTTGTTCGCGGCGCGCAGGGCGTCATCGATGGACTTGGTCGCGCCCTGGATCCACTCGTTGTCCTGCACGAAGCCACGGGCGATGAACTCGACCGGCTCGGTGAGAAGCCCGGTGCGGGTGTCGAGGATGCCGAGGATCGTGACGGCGCCGTCGTTGGAGAGCTGCACGCGGTCGGCGAGAGCCTCCTCGGAGCCGCCGCCGCCGACCGTCATACCGTGCACGAAGACGAGCTCGGCAGCCACGCGGCCGGTGACTTTCGCGACACCGTCGACGAGGTCGACGACCACGCCGTCTTCGACGACGAGGACCTGGTCCTCGGGGACGCCCGTGCGAATAGCGAGATCGGCATTGGACTTGAGGTGGCGCCATTCGCCGTGGTACGGGATGACGTTCTTGGGTTTGACGATGTTGTAGACGTAGACAAGTTCGCCGGCCGACGCATGGCCGGAGACGTGCACCTTGGCATTGCCCTTGTGCACGACGTTGGCACCCCAGCGGGTGAGGCCGTTGATGACCCGGTAGATCGAGTTCTCGTTGCCGGGGATCAGCGAACTGGCCAGCAGAACGGTGTCGCCCTCGCCGATCTTGATGGTGTGCTCGCGGTTGGCCATGCGGGCCAGCGCGGCCATGGGCTCACCCTGCGAACCGGTGCAGATGAGGACGACCTTGTCGTCCTTCATCCGGTCGAAGGCCTTGACGTCAACCAGGAGGCCCTTGGGCACCTGAAGGAAGCCCAGTTTCTCGGCGATGCCCATGTTGCGCACCATCGAGCGTCCGACGAAGGCCACCTTGCGGTTGTGGCGGGCGGCGGCGTCGATTACCTGCTGGATACGGTGCACGTGGCTGGCGAAGCTGGAAACGATGATCCGGCGCGGAGCGGTGCGGAAGACGGCGTCGATGGCCGGGCGGATGTCTTCCTCGGTCACCGTGAACCCGGGAACCTCGGCGTTGGTCGAGTCGGTCAGGAACAGGTCGACGCCCTCTTCTCCAAGCCGGGCGAAGCCGGGGAGGTCGGTGAGGCGGTTGTCGAGGGGGAACTGGTCCATCTTGAAGTCACCGGTGACGAGCACAAGGCCGGCCTCGGTGCGGATCGCGACGGCGAGTCCGTCGGGGATCGAGTGGTTCACGGCGAGGAACTCGAGATCGAACGGGCCGGCCTTGCGGCGCTGACCCTCCTTGACCTCGATCAGGCGCGGCGTGATGCGGTGCTCTTCGAGCTTCGCTGTGACGAAGGCCAGGGTCAGCTGCGATCCGATGACGGGGATGTCCTTGCGCTCGCGCAGCAGGTACGGCACGCCGCCGATGTGGTCTTCGTGGCCGTGGGTGAGCACGATGGCCTCGATGTCCTGGAGGCGGTCGCGCAGCGACGAGAAATCGGGCAGGATCACGTTGATGCCGGGTTGGGTCTCTTCGGGGAAGAGAACGCCGCAGTCCACGATCAGGAGCTTGCCCTTGTGTTCGAAGACCGTCATGTTGCGGCCGATCTCGCCGAGACCGCCGAGCGGGGTGACGCGGAGGCCGCGCCTGGGCAGCTGCGGCGGCGTGGACAGGTCGAGCGGGTGCTTGGTCAAAAAAACTCATTTCTCAGTGTGAAAACGCGCGCGTCGCGGGCGTGTCTCGCGTAGTGGACCGTTGTCGGGTCCTGGTGAACGGATGTTCTGGTGCACAGATCGTGCAAAGTCTGGATTCGGGCGGCCGCGCCCGGGGCGGACGCTGGTGTCCGATCGGGTCGGAGTCGAGGCTGAGTCCGAAGGCGGTGGCGTCAGGTCCGTGAAGTCATCGACACGGCAGTCGAGAGGGCACGGATGATGCTCATGACGCCCCATTCTACCGCAGCCTGGTCAGCCCCTTCACCGCTCCCCTGCCCAGCCTTCTCGAAGGCAGCACCGGTAGCGTCGGACGCATGTCTGCCTCAGAGCTCTATTCGACCCCGCTCACCCTCATCGACGGCACGGAGACGACCTTCGGCCAGTTCGGTGGCAAGGCCGTCCTGGTCGTGAACGTCGCCTCGAAATGTGGGTTCACCCCGCAGTACGCCGGTCTCGAAGCGCTCTACCAGAAGTACCACGACGAGGGACTCGTCGTGCTCGGCCTTCCCTGCAACCAGTTCATGGGACAGGAGCCAGGGGCCGAGGCGGACATTGAGTCGTTCTGCCAGATGAACTACGGCGTCACCTTCCCGCTGAGCGTGAAGGTCGACGTGCGCGGCAGGCACCAGCACCCGCTTTACGCTCAGCTGACCAAGTTCAAGTCGGGCCTGCTGCCCGGTCTGATCAAGTGGAACTTCGAGAAGTTCCTGGTGAGTCCCGAGGGCGAGATCGTCAACCGCTTCGCGTCCACGGTCGAGCCGGAGTCCGACGAGATCGTACAGGCGATCGAGAAGACCCTCGCGGCCAACGCCGCCTGACCCACCGAGCCGGTTGGAGCCCCCGGCTCCCCCGGGGTGGGTCGGCCCCGGCCGAGCTCGCGCGTGTGGTCAACTCAGGACATCCGTCGCCCGGCTGAACCTGCCGCCCCGGACCAGTGCGGAATAGGCGCGGATGCCCGGCGTGGCCAGACGTATCTCCTGATTAAGCCACACGGCGCCTCGGGTATGCCGCAGGGCTTACGCGGTTCGGGCAATCAGCGGTCGCTCCGCCCCGCGCTGTGCCAGAGGCAGCTAGTGCTCCACCGAGTCGGCCGGAGCCGGTCCCGTCGGAAATCCCGGTTCCGGCGGAACGGCCGCCGCCCGCCGCAGCACGGCCTCGGCGTGGCGCAGCAGGGGTGCGTCGATCATGCGCCCCTGGTAGGCGAACACGCCCCCCTCTCCCGCGGCCGCCTCCAGGATCTGCCACGCCGCCGTGACCTCGGCAGGCGTGGGCCGGTAGGCGGCCCGGATGACGGGCACCTGGCTGGGGTGGATGCAGGCGGTGGCGCGAAATCCGCTCGCGACCGCATCCACCACCTCGGCCTGCAGACCCTCGAGGTCGGGGATGGCCAGGAACACGCCGTCCACGGCCGCCTTGTCGTTGGCCCCGGCCGCCAGGAGCACAGCGGACCGAGCGTGGCGGGCGATGGCGCGGTAGCTGCCGTCGGGGAACCGGCTCGAGCTGCCACCGAGCGAGGCCACCAGGTCGTCGGCGCCCCACATCAGCGCCACCACATTGGGCTCGGCCGCAATCGAGGGGGCGGCGAGCACCCCCGCGGCGGTCTCGCAGAGTGCGATCACCTCGAACCGGGCCAGAGCGGCGAGGTGGGTGGCGCTCACGGTCTTCGGCAGCATCACGTAGCGGTACAGGGTGTCGTCGAGGGCGGCGAGGTCAAGCTGAAAGTCGGGCGTGTCGGCCGGGTTGACGCGCACGACGGTGCGTTCGGGGTCGAGCGGATGGCTGACCAGCAGGCCGCGAGCGCGTGCCCGGTTGCCGGGCAGGAGCGCATCCTCCAGGTCGAGGATCACGGCATCCGCCCGCTCCGCCGCCTTGCGATACCGGTCGGGGCGGTCGGCCGGGCAGAACAGCAGCGCGGGTCCAAGGTCGAAGCTCATTGGACGGCCTCCCGGCACCAGACCAGCACCGTGCGCTCGGCCGTGGCCACCACGTCGCCCTTCTGGTTCCGACCGGTGTGCCGGAGCGTGACCAGCCCCTGGCCCGGCCGGGACGCCGACAGCCGGCGGGCGGTGACGATCGTGTCGGAGTAGAGGGTGTCGCCGTGGAAGAGCGGATGCGGGAACGTCACCTCCCCGAAGCCGAGGTTCGCCACGATCGTGCCCTGCGTCAGCTGCGCGACCGAACTGCCCACCAGCGTCGCCAACGTGAACATCGAGTTGACCAGGCGCTGCCCGAACGGCTGGGTGGCCGCCCACGCCGCGTCGAGGTGCAGTGCCTGCGAGTTCATGGTCAGCGTGCTGAAGAGCACGTTGTCGGCCTCGGTCACCGTGCGACCGGGGCTGTGCCGGTAGCGGGCCTCGAGGTCGAATTCCTCGTAATACAGTCCGCGCTGCTCGATCGTGCGTCGTTCGTCGTTCATTTTCCTCCCGCCTAACCGGTGAACCCAAGCGCCCGCGAGATGACCATCAGCTGAACCTCGGTAGTGCCTTCACCGAGCTCGAGCACCTTCGAGTCGCGGTAGTGCCTCGCCACCGGGTTCTCGTTCAGGAACCCGTATCCGCCAAAGATCTGGGTCGCGTCGCGAGCGTTGTCCATGGCGGCTTCGCTTCCCACCATTTTGGCAATCGAGGCCTCCATTTTGAAGGGGTGTCCGTGCACCATTTTCATGGCCGCGTCGTAGTAGGCGAGGCGGGCCGTGTGCACGCGCGCCTGCATCCGTGCGATCTTGAACGCGATGTGCTGGTTGGAGCCGATCGACCGGCCGAACACGTTGCGCTCGTTGGCGTAACGGATGGCCTCCTCGAGGCAGCCCTGCGCCGCGCCCGTGCACAGCGCGGCGAAGGCGATCCGCCCCTCGTCGAGGGTCTGCACGAAGTTGGCGAAGCCGCGTCCGCGTTCGCCAAGCAGGTTGGCCTCTGGCACGCGCACGTTGTCGAAGAGCAGCGGATGCGTGTCGGAGGTGTGCCAGCCCACCTTGTCGTAGGCCGGCAGCGCCGTGAACCCGGGCGTCGGGGTGGGCACCAGGATGGCCGTGAGCTCCTTCTTGACCGAGCCGTCGGGGCGCTGGGACTCGCCGGTGACGGCTGTCACGGTGACCAGCCGGGTGATTTCGGAGCCGGAGTTGGTGATGAACTGCTTCGTGCCGTTGATGACCCATTCGCCGCCGGTGAGCTCGGCCGTGGTTCTGGTGCCGGCGGCGTCGGAGCCGGCATCGGCCTCGGTCAGCCCGAATGCGGCGAGCGCGCGCCCACTGGTCAGCAGCGGCACCCACTCCTGCTTCTGCTCCTCGGTGCCACGCCGGTAGACCGGCATGATGCCGAGCCCCACGCCGGCCTCGAGGGTGACGGCGATGGACTGGTCGACCCGGGCGAGCTGCTCGACGGCGAGGCAGAGCGCGAAGTAGTCCTGGCCCTGGCCGCCGTACTCCTTCGGGAACGGCAGGCCGAACAGTCCCAGCTCCCCCATCTGGGCGATGATGTCGTAGGGCAGGCTGCGCTTGGTGTCGTACTCGTAGGCGGCCGGCGCCACGACCGTGTCGGCGAAGTCGCGCACGGTGTCGCTGAGCTGCTGCTGCTGCTCGGTCAGTTCCTGTTTCACGTTGGGTCTCCCTTGACTGGCGTGGCTGGTGGTGTGGCTTCCGTCCCGGTGGTCACGGTGGCGGCGGCGGTGGCGGCGGCGGTGGCGGCGGTGACTGTGGCGACGATCTGGTCGAGGCGCACGAGGTCACCCGGGCGCACGCCGATGGTGAGCCGGCCATCCGTCTCGGCCAGCAGATGGTGCTCCATTTTCATGGCCTCCACGGTGAGGATGCGCTGGCCGGCGACGATCAGGTCGCCCGTGGCGAGGTGCACGGCAACCACTGTCCCGGGCATCGGCGAGCGCACCTCCGGCCGGGCCGCCCCGGCCTCTCCTCCGGCCCGGTCGAGGCCGGCGAGGCGGTCGGCGAGCTGCTCGGCCCGGGAGCGGTGCACCAGCTCGGTGCCGAAACCGCTCTGGCCGAGCCAGAGGCGCGGACCGTCGGCCACAAGCTGCAGCACCTCAAGGCGGTCGCCCAGTTCACAGACGAAGGTGTCGGCGCGGCCGGTGACGGGCGCGAGTCGGCCGGGAACGGGCGTCCGTTCGTCGATGGCCACGCTCAGGCCGTCCGGACCGTTCAGCACGGCAACGTCGACGGTTTCGGTGGCGCTGACCCGCAGGCTGTAGTGCACCGGCCGGGCCGGACCGAGCCGCCAGCCGCTCGGCTGTGCCCACAGGCCGGCGGTGGCGCTCGTCGTGGTGGCGGTGGCGCGCGCGTGCAGGAACAGGGCCGCGGCGGCCGGCAGGTGGTCGGGCAGCGGTTGCCCGGGCATCCCCCGGAGTCCGAGACCGGGCAGGCTGCGCTCGATCAGGCCGGTGTCGAGGCGGCCGGCGCGCACGTCGGGGTTGTGCAGCAGCAACCGGAGGAACTCCACGTTGGTGTGCACCCCGAGCACCACGGTGTCGGCGAGCGCCCGGTCGAGGCGGGAGAGGGCCTCGGCGCGGTCAGCACCCCAGGCGATCACCTTGGCGAGCATCGGGTCGTAGACCCCCGAGATCGGCAGGCCCGGACGCAGCGAGCTGTCGACCCGGATGCCCGCGCCGACCGGTTCGGACAGGCTGCGCACGGTGCCCTGGCTGGGGAGAAAACCACGCGCCGGGTTCTCGGCGTAGAGGCGCGCCTCGATCGCGTGCCCGGTGAGCACCACCTCCGCCTGGGTGAGCGGCAGCGGTTCCCCCGCGGCGATTCGCAGCTGCCACTCGACCAGATCGAGGCCGGTGACCAGCTCGGTCACCGGGTGCTCCACCTGCAGCCGGGTGTTCATCTCCATGAAGAAGAACTGGTCCGGGGCCGCATCGGAGACCAGGAACTCCACCGTGCCGGCGCCGGTGTAGCCGACGCTCCGGGCGGCCTGGCAGGCTGCCTCGCCGATGCGTGCCCGCGTGGCCGGGTCGAGCAGCGGAGAGGGAGCCTCCTCGATCACCTTCTGGTGGCGGCGCTGCAGGGAGCACTCGCGCTCACCGAGGTGGATCACGGCGCCCGAGGCGTCGGCGAGCACCTGCACCTCGATGTGCCGGGGCTGATCGATGAAGCGCTCGAGCAGCAGGGTGTCGTCGCCGAACGCACCCTGCGCCACGCGCCGGGCCGTGACGAGCGCGGCGGCGAGCTCGCCCGCGGCGTCGACCCGCAGCATCCCCTTGCCGCCGCCGCCCGCGGACGGTTTGATCAGGAGCGGGTAGCCCACCTCCTCCGCGGCGGCGATGAGCTGCTCGTCGGTCTGGCCGGGCCGGGAGAACCCGGGAATGACGGGCACACCGCTGTCGGCGACATGGTTCTTGCCGCGGATCTTGTCGCCCATCACGGCAAGGGCGTTCAGACCCGGTCCGACGAAGACGAGGCCGGCGGAGGCGCAGGCGCGGGCGAAGGCCTCGTTCTCACTGAGGAATCCGTAGCCGGGATGCACGGCGTCGGCGCCGGTGGCCGCCGCGGCCGCCAGGATCGCGTCGATGTTCAGGTAGCTCGCCTGAGGCGCGGCCGGGCCGAGGCGCACCGCGGCATCCGCGAGACTCACGTGCAGCGCATCACGGTCGGCATCGCTGTAGACGGCCACCGAACGGATGCCCATCGTGCGCAGGGTGCGGATGATGCGGCAGGCGATCTCGCCGCGGTTGGCGACCAGCACGGTCTCGAAGGGTGTCGAGGACGGTGTCGGTGCGTTCGGTGTCGGTGCGTTCGGTGTCATGATGCGCCTCACATCCGGAAGAGGCCGAAGGCGGTGTCGGGCAGGGGTGGCCCGGAAACAACGTCGAGGGCCAGGCCCAGCACGGTGCGGGTGTCGGCCGGGTCGATCACCCCGTCGTCCCAGAGCCGGGCGGTCGAATAGTAGGGGCTGCCCTGCCGCTCGTACTGGGCGGTGACGGGCGCGGTGACCTCCTCCGCGGCATCCGTCGACCAGGGCAGGCCGGCCTTCTCCCGCTGCTCGCGTTTGACGGTGACGAGAACGGATGCGGCCTGCGGGCCGCCCATCACGGAGATGCGGCTGTTCGGCCACATCCAGAGGAAGCGGGGCGAGTAGGCGCGGCCGCACATCGAATAGTTGCCGGCGCCGAACGACCCGCCGATCACGACCGTGAGCTTGGGCACGCGCGCGGTGGCGACGGCGGTGACCATTTTCGCGCCGTTCTTGGCGATGCCGCCGGCCTCATAGTCGCGGCCGACCATAAAACCGGAGATGTTCTGCAGGAACAGCAGCGGGATGCCGCGCTGGTCGCACAGCTCGATGAAGTGTGCACCTTTGAGGGCGGATTCGGAGAACAGCACACCGTTGTTGGCGATGATGCCGACCGGATGGCCATGCAGATGCGCGAAGCCGGTGACCAGGGTCGTACCGTACTCCTTCTTGAACTCATGGAACTCGCTGCCGTCAACCAGCCGCATGATCACCTCGTGCACGTCGTAGCGGCCCTGCGGGTCGGTCGGCACCGCGCCGTAGAGCTCGGCCGGGTCGGCGACGGGGTCGACGGCCGGCATCCTCGGCCAGGCCGGCGGCGGAGGCGCGGGCAGGTAGCGCACGATGTCCCGCACGATCTGGAGTGCGTGCTCGTCGTCCTCGGCGAGGTGGTCGGTCACCCCGGAGGTGCGGGCATGAAGGTCACCGCCGCCGAGCTCCTCGGCCGTGACGATTTCGCCGATCGCCGCCTTCACCAGCGGCGGGCCGCCGAGGAAGATGGTTCCCTGATTCCGTACGATCACGGTTTCGTCGCTCATCGCCGGCACGTAGGCGCCGCCCGCGGTGCAGGATCCCAGCACGGCGGCGATCTGCGGGATCTTGGCCGCCGACATCCGGGCCTGGTTGTAGAAGATGCGGCCGAAGTGGTCACGGTCGGGGAAGACCTCGTCCTGCAGCGGCAGGAAGGCCCCGCCCGAATCGACCAGGTAGACGCACGGGAGCCGGTTCTCGAATGCGATCTCCTGCGCCCGGAGGTGCTTCTTGACCGTCATCGGATAGTAGGTTCCGCCCTTGACGGTGGCGTCGTTGGAGATGACGAGCACGTGGCGGCCGTGGATCAGCCCGATCCCGGCGATCAGGCCGGCACCGGGGCTGTCGTCGCCGTAGAGGCCGGTGGCGGCCAGGGGTGCGATCTCGAGGAAGGGGCTGCCGGCATCCAGCAGCCGGTCGATGCGTTCGCGCGGCAGCAGTTTGCCACGGGCAAGGTGGCGCTGGCGGGAAGCCTCGGGACCGCCGAGGGCGACGACGGCGAGGCGGCGGCGCAGATCGGCGACGAGCTCGCGGTGGGCGCTGGCGTTCGCGTCGAAGGCCGGACTGGTCGAGTCGATCAGACTCGCGAGTGTCTCCATCGACGACTTCCCGCTTTCCCGCTTGAGTGTTCAGCCGGTACAGTTAGCGTGCACTAACCGAAAATCAGGTTAGCGGTTCCTAACTGAGTTGTCCAGAGTTTCCGCGTGAACGGAGCATCGAATGGGAGTCCTCCCGTCCTCGCCGACGGCTCGGAGCCAGGCCAAGGCCGACCGGCGGCAGGCCCTGCTCGGGGCCGCCGCCACGCTGTTCGCCCGGTCGGGCTACAACGGGGTCTCGATCGAGGACCTCGGCGCGGCCGTCGGCGTGAGCGGGCCGGCCGTCTACCGGCACTTCAGCGGTAAGCCGGCCGTGCTGGCCGCGCTGCTGGTGGAGGTCAGCGAGACGCTGGTGGCGGGCGGGCAGGCCGTGGTCGCCGGCGTTCCGGATGCCGCGGGCGCACTCCACGCGCTGGTGCGCTTCCACACGGACTTCGCCCTCTCGCATCCGAACGTCATCCGTGTGCAGGACCGGGACCTGGACAGCCTCGCCGCCCCAGACCGGCACCAGGTGCGCGCCCTGCAACGCACCTACGTGGAGCTGTGGGTGCGCGTGCTCGGGCAGGTGCACCCCGAGGTTGATGCGCAGCTGCTGCGCATCCGTGCCCAGGCGACGTTCGGACTACTGAACTCGACCCCGCACACGCTGCCGGCGTCGCCGAGCGGCAAGGTGCGGCCGCTGCTCGAGGAGATGGCGCTCGCGGCGCTCGGGGCCGGGGGGCTCGCGGGCGGCGGGCTCGCGGGCGGCGGGCTCGCGGGC